>CAYUBU010000283.1:0-10931 GCA_964443105.1 uncultured Nitrospirota bacterium | reverse complement strand
AGAGCGAAAGGCCATGACCTCGGGCATGCAGAAGGGCGCCGTGGCTGCGGGAGTTCTGGCGCTGCTCCTCGGCACCAGTGTGGGGCGTCGTTTGGGCGGCGCCTCGTTGAAACTGGGTGGTCTTGCCGCCGTCGGGACCCTCGGCTACCAGGCAATCAAGAACTGGCAGGCGGAGCAGAACAAAAAACAAGGGGAGCGCGGCAAACCGGTCAATGAACTCTCCGGGTCTCAGGCGGAAAACCGCAGCCGGATTCTCCTGCGGGCGATGATCGCCGCGGCCAACGCCGACGGCCATATAGACGACCACGAACGGACGCTCATCGAGAGCCGGATCCCGGAACTCGGCTTAGCCACTGACGCCGCCGGCTTCCTTCAGGCAGAACTGGCGCAGCCGGCGAATATTCAGGAAATCGCGGCCCAGGGCGATTCCCCAGAGGCGGCCGCCGAGATTTACCTGGTCTCCCGAATGCTGATCGATATGGGTAATGAACAGGAGAGAGCCTATCTGGACGCCCTGGTGACTGCCCTGAAACTTGAGCCAGAACTGGTGGCTCAGCTGGAAGCCCAGGTTGCGACCTGAGGCAGCGGGACACACGGGATGGTTCCGGCGGCTGACGATCCGGGAAAGGAGACCGTCGGACGTCCTCTCGCCGCCTATATGCTCCCATTAGAACCTTGACGTTTCTCAATTCGCTTCACGGATCAAGTTCATTCCGGACTTTCCACTCCCGGAAAGGTCCAATGCCCTAAGAGCGGGATGTGGCTCTCAACACACGTCGTTCATCCCTTCACCCAATGAGCCGGCACACCGGGATCCCACAGGAAGAGATCGAAGTCGATGGTGTCATCGCCGCCAAATAGAATGCCCTCCTCCTCTAACAACTGCTTTTGGATCTCATAACCTTGAGACGGCTTGAGGGAGATCTGACCACGCCGATTCACGACACGATGCCAAGGCAGATTGTTCTTTCTGGAACAGGAGTGGAGAATTCTTGCCACTTGCCTGGCTCCCCGTGGATTGCCCGCACAGGCGGCGATACGGCCGTAGGTGAGAACTTTGCCCTCGGGAATCTGTTGAATGATCTCTTTTACTCTCGAAGTGAACAGAACGGACATTTACAATTCAACCATTGGGGAATGCTCCATTTCCATGAGCATAGAGGATGCCCGGAGAGGCTTCAATAAGAAGAATGGATCGTAGAGACATTCAGTCTCCACCCCCGCCAGCCCGGTCTCTGCCGACTTTTCTATCATTCTTCTCCCCTGAACACCGTCCCATCATACACCCCGTGCATCCCCGCATCATTAGGAAACAGAGAACACAAATAACGATAGGAATAAACCACCAAAAGGCGAACCCGACAGTCTCTGCTTGAAACATCTGCATCACCTCCTCTTAACCTCGTAGACGAAGATGATACGGAAAGGGATACGCGCCTATGTTTCATTTTGGGATTCCTCGATGGCACGCTTCAGGTCGCAGGCGAGTTCGTTCCGGTCGTCATGATAGAAACTGCAATGCGTTTCCAACTCTTTGGCTAATTGTGCCCTGGCGCGATGGAGTCTGATTTTGACGGCCCCCAGACTGATCTGAAGGACGTCGGCAATTTCCCTGTTCTTCAGCCCTTCCAACTCGCTCAGCACCAAAACCGTCCGATAATGCTCTGGAAGATTCTCGATAAAGTTCCGGATGCATTGATTCATTTCCTTTTTGATCAGGTCCTGATCCGCTCGAGCCGGGCGAACATAGGCATGCCCACCGTTCACGGCGGCCGCCTCCACGGCGCCGCTCCAGGGCTCTGTGAGCTTTGCCTGTTTGAATGAGGGTCTCCGTAATCTGTCCCGGGCGGCATTGGTCGCGACGCGGTAGATCCATGTAGAGAGTTGGGCGTCCCCACGGAACCCCTTGAGCCCCCGGTTGACCTTTAAGAACACCTCCTGTCCGAGGTCTTCGGACTCCTCTTTCCCTACCAAACGTTCGAGATAACGTATTATTCTGCCGTGGTAGGTATCGTAAACACTCTGAAAATCGAGTTCCGTCACAATTGATGCCTCCTCCGTGTTTCTACTGAATACCACCCTTTTCCCCCACTGTCCATTGCCGCTGTCGCGGAGAATTAGGGCAATGTATCCTTTCGAACCCAAACCTCGTCTACAGGAACATAAAGGAGGTGATACCAATGACGACCAAAGAAAAGAAAGGCGACCAGAAGAAGGAGGCCGGGGTAAAAGGCAACACCTTCCCATGGGGAGACTTTGAGGGCATGGCGGAAATGATGCGAAAATGTTCTGAAGACCCTGAGAAGATGTCTCAGTGCTGCACGATGATGCAAGAGATGATGAAAGGAAAGACGAAATCAGAGTAGACAGCCACGTAACCATCGGTGCCGAACGCCCCCCTGTCCGGTACCAGGCTTCACAGAAACGCGATGTAACAATTGAACCAACGGAACGAATAATGTCCCCTGAACGTTTCCAAGGGGTTTCGTTTCAGGAAGAATTTCGAACCCCGCAGCCTTTGAGGCAGAAGGATTGAGAGTTCAAGAGAAGAAGGCTGCTCCTTCAAGATTCATGCAGCGGCCTGGAGGTTGCACCTGAACAGTTCCCCGGCATCGTGTCCAGGCGCAACCTCTTGATCGTCTTTCCCCAGCCTCTTATTCCATGAACGCTCTCATGCAGGGCTATTTGATGGGGCTCGTCATCAGGTAATCGTTGTCTTTCTTGGTCCCGTGACAGGCGATGCACCCCGCCGGCTTTCCGGTTTTTATGACTGCCCCGTCCGGACCGTACTTCACCCAGAACCAGTCTCCCGCCTCCGGGTTAAAGCCGTTGACTTTGTACATGACAGTGACTGCGGCCAGGGTTCTGTCGGGGGTGTAGTTTTCTTTCACGACGATGCCACCGTGGTCCACGCCGCCAGTCTTGCCGTAGACTCCCCTTTGGGCAATTTCATTCACAAAGGTCTGCAACAGCATGCCATGGGGCTCCGTCCCTTTGTATAGACCGGGCTTACCGGGCCATTTGTTCCAGTTCCAGTATGGCGAGGGACCGTGGATGTGAGTCCAGAGGACTTTAGCGTCTGCTTCGGGCAACGCGACCATTTGCTCGTCGGCCAAGAGGGGCCTAACTCCTGCTACCCCGAAAAGAACCAGAATAAATGCTGCAACAACGACTGTTCGTTCCATGGCGCTTCCTCCCTGCAAGATTCAAATGAATTCGACTGAATTAACCGTGTCGAATAGAGCCTGAGAGAATTCCCAGACACATCTCATGTATGGGTCGAATAAGTTGCGTACTCCTTACAAAGAACACAATAGAGAGCCTATCCTTAAGGTTTGCGTAGGGTGTACCTGATGGGCGGTCTTGGTGGTAGGAAAATGTCCTGCACCGTCGATTGCCAAAGGCAGAGGCGAGTGGTATGTTTGCTTCATATATAAGTTGACAGAGAGGATTCTGCCGCCCCCAAAATTATACAGGGGCGGATTAGTTTTTTCAGCTTAGAAAGGAGAAGTCTTTCACAAGTTCACTTAACCCATGAATTGCCCACCTATCAGGAGGTGTGTCATGAAAAGCAGCACCAAGAAGGCGAATGCGGCCTCATATCCCACCATGCACAGAACCGTGAATATCGACGGATTGGATATCTTCTATCGCGAGGCCGGCCCAAAGAATCGACAGACGATTCTTCTGCTGCATGGATTTCCGACATCTTCACACATGTTCAGAAATTTGATCCCCGCATTATCCGATCGGTTTCACCTGGTAGCACCCGATTTCCCCGGCTTCGGAGCCAGTTCCATGCCGAAGGAGGATGAATTCAGTTATTCATTTGACCGGATCGCGGAGGTTATTGACGGCTTTATCGCGAAACTCGGTATTGAAAAATTCAGTCTGTACGTCATGGACTACGGCGCCCCCGTGGGGTTTCGCATTGCGGCGAAACACCCAAAACAGGTGGAATCACTCATAATCCAGAACGGCAATGCCTATGAAGAAGGTCTAAGGGAATTTTGGGATCCCATCAAGGCCTACTGGCGGGAAAAATCGCATAAGAATGGCGACGCTTTGAGAAACAGTCTGCTGACCGTAGAAGCCACGGAATGGCAATACACCAATGGCGTCCGGAATCCGGACACCATAGCTCCAGACAACTGGTTCCACGACCAGTATCTGTTGGATCGGCCTGGGAACAAGGAGATCCAACTGGAACTCTTCTACGACTACGGATCCAATCCGCCGCTTTATCCGGAGTGGCAAGCCTACTTTCGTCAGTATCAGCCGCCCACACTAATCGTCTGGGGAAAGAACGACTTTATTTTCCCGGAGGAAGGAGCACATCCGTACAAGCGTGACCTGAAAAACTTGGAATTCCACATACTTGACACGGGGCATTTTGCCCTGGAAGAAGACGGCGATCTCATTGCCCGTCTTATGAGAAAGTTCATTGAGAAGAATGTGGCCGCTCCGAAGGCGGCCTGAATGGGCAACACTTGCTGGAGAGCCGTTCGTACCCGTCAAGTGCGAACGGCCCCCCTGTGAGGGGGGCGAAGGAGGATTTAGAACCTTGACAGCCGGAGGATCTATTTGATAGAGTCCCGACTGCATGCTCGAATGAGGTGAGTGCCCATGAACCGGAATCACACCAGCCTTGGATTTCTCTTTTCGCTTTACCTCCCTACCTTGAATCTTCTCTTTCCTTAAGGGTTCGATTTTATTGATCGATTCCCGATGCCTCCCCCGAACGCCGGGGACGGGCTCATATCTTTTCATAAGAGAAAGAGAATCCCATGATCCCTTCGTTTCCAGCTGCGCCATATGTTTCCGCAGATTCCGTGCAGCGAAGTTTGCATAAAGCCCTGGCCTTGGTCCGGAACCGGGTTAAACAAGTCCAGTTCAATCCCGGCCAAGCCCTCTCTTCAGATATACGTATCGGCTATCTCCATGGCCGGCCTGTAGAACGGCTCGTTGTCACGCTGCGATCCTCTGGATGCGGATGGGTAAAACGGGGAGGCGGGTGCACCATGTGCGGTCATTATCCCGGCACCACCCAGGGCGTGTCTCTGCTGCCCCGGGATTTTGTCCGCCAATTCAAAAGGGAGATGGCCCGGTACCGTGGACGGCCGATCCCGCTTCTCTGCCTCTATAATTCTGGATCCGTCTTCAACGAGGAAGAAATCCCCGACGAGGCCCTCTCGGGCATCTTGAACGAAATCTCCCGTCGTGATGATATCCGAAAAGTCGTCTTCGAAAGCAGGCCGGAGTACTGCACCGAGCAAAAGGTCCGCGGGATTCGGCAACGGCTCGGTTCCCGGGAGATGGAAGTCGCCATGGGAATGGAATCCTCGAATGACACCCTACTTTCGCTGACCTTGAACAAAGGGTTCACCGCCGATGAATTCCGTCGCCGCGTGCAGGAGATCGGCCGCTATGTCCCTTTCCGTCTCTATGTCCTGTTGAAAGGGCCCTTCCTCACCGAGGCCGAAGCCGTGGACGATGCCGTGGATTCCATCCGCTTTGCCCAGACCCTGTCACCCCGGGAGATCCACCTCGAGCCGGCCACGCTCCAGAAGCATACACTGCTCCATGAACTGGCACAGGCGGGGCTGTACAAACTTCCCTGGCTTTGGAGCATTTATGAAGTGCTTCGGAGGGTAGGAGAAAAGAGCCGTGTCTATGTCAGCCCCTTCAGCCATATGCCGAGGCCCTTGCGTATTCCGGAAAACTGCCCCGCCTGCACGGAGAGGGTCCGACACCAGCTGATCCACCATTATAATCGGACTTTTGATCTTGCATCCCTTCAACGGGATGATTGTGGCTGCAGAGGCCGATGGCAGGAGGAAATGGCCCGACAGGATTCAAGACCCATGGCCGAAAGAGTGGCGCAAGGGCTGGAAGTGCTCCTCGGAGCCTCGGCCCTGACCACAGAGGAGAGATCCTGATGCGGCCGAGAAAATTCTTCATGGAAGGATGGCTCATGGAGAACCGCTTTAACGTGCGTTACAACCTCGCCGAGAGCGGTGTTTCCGATCTGACCCTCAAGGAACTGGCCGCCCTTTGCCGTATCGACATGGATGAAATGGCTGCCATCAAACTCGAAGACGAAGACACCCGCGGCAGTTTCGCCCTTCGATCGGAGATCAGCAAACTCTATCCGGGCCGGGGCCCCGAAGACGTTCTGGTAACCACCGGAACCAGCGAAGCCCTCTTCATTCTCTTCCAGCTCCTCCTCGATCCCGGCGACACCCTGATCGTAACCTTTCCCGCTTTTCAGGGGCTCTACGAGACGGCCCGGGCCCTTTCCTGCAACATCAAATTCTGGGAACTGAAGTTTGAAAATAACTTCGCTCCTGACCTTCATGAGTTGAAGGATCTCATGGACGATCGCACCCGGCTGGTCGTGGTCAACACGCCTCACAATCCCACGGGGAAAATAATTCCCATGGAGATACTGCAGGAGATCTATGATCTGTGCCGGGAACGGGGAGCAACTCTACTCCTGGATGAGCATTATCGTTTCCTTCCTCTCGACGGTTCCGACCGCATCCTCCCTTCGGCCGTCACCTTAGGGGAAGACGTGATCGGTACAGGCTCTATTGTGAAATGCTTTGGGCTCATGGGGCTCCGCATGGGATGGATGATCGCACCCCACGGCCTTCTGGAACAATCCCGGGACTTCAAAGACTACCTGACCCATACCCTCTCCCCTATCAGCGATTTTCTGAGCGTCCATGCTTTGCTAAACCGGGAGGCAATTCTTCAAAGGCACAGAAAGAACCTGAAAGAGAATATCTCTTTTCTCAATCAGTGGATGGATGAGCATGGCAAATATTTCGGCTGGGTTCCGCCTGAGGGGGGGTTGGTGAGCTATCCCCGCACCCGCTTCGACCTCCCGTCGGACCGGTTCTGCCAGGACTTGATTGACCAGGAAGGCGTCTTCATGCTCCCCGCCAGTTCCTTCGAAATGGAAGGCTCTGTCCGTCTCGGATTCGGAATCCCGCATAGGGACTTTGCCGAGGCGCTGGAGCGGTTGGGGAGATACCTGATTCGAACATTTTGACCGGATAAGGGGAGGATTGAGCCTCCAACACCTTTGCCCTCTCACCCCGTTCTCTTCGGCGGGACCGGGAGAGCGGTAAATACTGAACCCTTATTGAACCTAAGGAGTGCATGATGAAGTTGGGGATCTGCTACAATTTGAAGCAAGAGACGGCCCTGACCGATTCGGCCAACTGGCACGATGACGATGCCGAATATGAAGATCGGGCTACTATCGAGGCGCTGGCCGACGCCCTGCAGGCCTATTCTGGAAATGCTGTGGTCCGCCTTCCCTGCGACCGGCACCTGCCGCACCGGCTCGAGTCGGAAAAGATGGATCTCGTCTTCAACATAGGAGAAGGATGGGGCGGGAGAAACCGGGAGGCCTATGCCCCGACGCTGTTCGAGATCTACGGCATCCTTTATACCGGTTCCGACGGTCTGGCCCTGAGTCTGACATTAGACAAGGTGCTGGCGAAAAAAGTCATGGAGGCTGAGGGGCTCCCGACCCCCGGCTACTTCGTGGCGCAAGACCCTCTCGATCTCAAAGAATGCCGCCTCCCCTTTCCTCTATTTGTGAAACCCTGCCACGAAGGGACCAGCAAGGGAATCAGGAATTTTTCAAAAGTTCATGACCGTGAAGCGCTGGAACGTGTGGTGGAATGGGTCCTCACGAACTATCACCAGCCGGCGTTGATCGAACGTTTTATTGACGGCCCCGAATGGGCTGTCAGCATTATGGGAAACGGTCCCGACTGCCAAGTACTGCCCCTGGCCGAGATCCGCTTTACTGAGGAGAACCCTTTTTACTCCTTTGAATGCAAGACTCTGGTGGACGAGGAAGTGCGCTGCCCGGCTCCAGTGGATCCGGCCCTTGGCCAGAGAATAAAAGAGATCGCCCTGAAGGCCTACCGGCTCTTCGGGTGCCGGGATTTTGCCCGTCTCGATCTCCGCATCGATGAAACCGGCGAGCCGTACATCATCGAAGTGAACCCCCTTCCGGGCCTATCAACCCAATACAGCCTCTTCCCAATCCAGGCCGCTGCCGCAGGACTGGAATACAGGGAGATGATAGGGACGATTGTAGAGCAGGCTCTCAAACGGAACGGTATAAGAAAGAACCTAATGGGTCCCCTCAAATCCCACGGGAAGAACGGGGACAGGCTGTGGAAAGATCAAATTCGAAACCGGGTGCAGGACGTTGAAGAATTAGGCAAGTATCTCCATTTGGATCCAGCCTGGGTCGATTGGTTCAAGGAAGTCGGGGACACGATTCCCTTTTCCATCACCCCCTATCTTCTCTCCATTGCAGATCGGAAAGATCCCGCCTGTCCCATTCGCCACCAGTTCCTCCCATCGCCTCAGGAGTTGGAAGACCCTCACGGTCAGGACGACCCTCTCCTCGAGCAGAACCACCTGATTGCTCCCGGGCTGATCCAGGTCTATTCCGACCGGGCAGCCTGGACAACGTCGGCCTTCTGCCCTTCACTCTGCCGCCACTGTCTTCGCAGGGACCGATTCCAGAGCAGCCATGAATGCGGACTGACACCGGAAGCCATCGGATCTGTACTGCAGGCAGTTTCCGACAATACAGACATTCGAGACCTCCTCCTGACCGGAGGCGACCCCCTCGCCTATGACGATGACTTTCTGGAAGACCTCTTGAGAAAGATTCGCAAGATCGACCATGTGGAGATCATCCGGTTCGGGACCCGGCTCCCTGCCACACTGCCGCAGCGGATCACCCCCAAACTGCTCAGGATGCTCAGCCAGTTTCAGCCTCTCTGGATCAGCACCCAGTTCAACCATCCCGGAGAGATCACAAAGGAATCAGCCGACGCATGCATCCGGATTGCCGAAGCCGGCATTCCCCTGCTGAACCAGAGCGTCCTTTTAAAAGGGATCAATGATTCCTATCCTGTGATGAAGCAACTTGTGGAGGGTCTGGTCCGTATGCGCGTGCGACCTTATTATCTTTATCAATGTCAGCTGATTCAGGGGACAGCCCATTTCCGGACCTCAGTGGAAAGGGGGATGGAATTGATCAAAAGACTCCGCGGCCGCACCAGCGGATTTGCCATCCCACTCTATCTTCTCGATACCCCCTTTGGCAAGGTTCCCCTGAACCCCAGTTATTACAAGGGAAGAGAAAATGGATCCGTCATGATGGAAAGCTTCGACGGCCGGATTTGGAAAGAGAAGAACCCTGTATTTCCGGAGTGATTCGCCTAGCGGTTTTCCATGGAGGGCGCCGGGATCACGGAAGCAAGATCCGCTGAGCCGGTCCTCTGATCCGGCTGTAGCAGGAGAGAAGCGGGCTTGGCTTAATGACAGGAATCTGCGGCCCGAAGGATCGTCTCTGGAAGCTGATCCAGCACCGGCCGTGACCCCCTAGGAACGGGTAGAAACTGCTTTGAATAAACAGCTCCAATCGGCTCCGTCCTTTGTCAGGGCAGCCTCTACGTCTTTGACCGAGAGAGGCCGGGAAATTAAAAACCCCTGCATATATTGACACCCCAACGCTTCGAGCTGTAAAAGCTGGCTTTCGGTTTCAACGCCCTCGGCAATCACGTCCATGTTCAGACTCTTTGCCAAAATCGTGATTGCCCTCACAATCTCCAGGTTTTCCCGATTTTCACCGAGTCTCTGAACAAAAGACTGGTCGATCTTCAGTACATCAACGGGGAATTGATGCAAATAGCTCAAGGAGGAGTAGCCCGTACCAAAATCATCGATATATATCTTGATATCAAGTTCCATTAGTTTTGTCAGCATTGGCGCTATGAGTTCGGCCTTTTCCATAAGCATGGTTTCAGTGATCTCCAGGACCAGGCTTCCCGATTCCAGGCCTGTATCGTTCAGCGTCTGCTTTATCTGATCAACAAAATGCGGCAGTAATTGCTGACTCGATATGTTCACACTGATTGTTAAAGGAGCGACATCAGGAAACCGAGTCTGCCATTCTCTCAACTGACGGCATGATTCCTGAAGAACCCACTGACCAAGGTCCTTGATTAACCCTGTTTCTTCCGCGATGGGAATAAATTCACCAGGAGAGATTAAACCACGATCGCGATGCTGCCACCTCGCCAAGGCTTCAAAACCGGCGAGGCTTCTGTTCTTCATCGACACAATAGGCTGGTATTGGAGATAAAAATCGTTTTGCTTAATCGCCTGACGCAGATCGGTCTCTAACTGCAGCCGTGCCACGGCAGTGGCATACATGCTGTTATCAAACACACAGTAGCGTAAATTGGTATTGGCCTTGGCATGATACATGGCAATGTCTGCGTTGCGCAGCAGATGTTCCCCATGCTCACCCTCATCGGGGTTGAAGGCGATGCCGACACTGATTGATGTATAGATTTCTCTTCCGTTCACCTTAAAGGATTCCAGCAGTTGATCTTGTATCCGCTCTGCAATGATCAGGGCCTCTTCTCTACTCTTTTAATCTTCAAGAAGGACCGCAAATTCATCGCCTCCAATACGGGCGAATGTATCCCCGGGACGCAGACTTTTCACAAGCCGTTCGCTGACGCTGATCAGCAGCTTATCGCCTGTCTCGTGTCCCAGGCTGTCATTGAGGACTTTGAATCGATCCACATCCAGAAAGAGTACGGCAAAGAGGACTCCCTTATTTCGGTTCTCCCGATCAGCGGCATGATCAAGACGATCCACAAAGAGCGTTCTGTTAGGAAGGCCGGTCAATGCATCATGGAGGGCATCATAGATCAACTGTTCTTCGGCCTGCTTACGCTCGGTAATGTCCGTCATAGAGCCTGCCATCCTATAGGGCTTGGATGAGCTGTCATGAACGCACAGTCCACGAGTCAGCACCCAGCGGTAGGAACCGTCCTTGTGTGATAACCGGTGCTCACTTTGGAAACTCGGCGTGC
>CAYUBU010000282.1:0-11324 GCA_964443105.1 uncultured Nitrospirota bacterium | reverse complement strand
ACCATCGTGCCTCTAGAGAGAAAGTGTTTTCTTCAGTTCGTCGATCAGATTGCCGAGCAGCGTATACCCGCCCTCCCAGAAGCGGCGATCGTTGACGTCGACCCCGAGAGACGTCAGGAGCTTCGGCGGGGAATCAGACCCTCCGGCACCGAGCAGATCGAGGTATTTGGGGACGAACCGATCTCCCTCATCCAGGTACTTCTGGTAGAGGGAGAGAACCAGCAGTTCCCCAAAGACATAGCTGTAACAGTAGAATCGGGCATGAATGAAGTGGCTGATATAGCTCCATCCCCATTTATAGGGCGGGATCATCTCCACCGCATCGCCGTAGAGTCTTGCGTTCTCCTCCCACCAGAGCTGACAAAAGTCCTCGGCCGTGAGGAGCTTCTCCTGGCGCAGCCCATGGGCCTTGATTTCGAAGCGGGTCAGCACGTTCTGTCGGAAGGTGGTGGCGATGATGTCCTCGATCTTGGCCGAAAGGATCGACGCCCGCACCTTGGGGTCATTTTCTCTCCCCAGCAGAAGCCGGGTCAGGAGCATTTCCCCGAAGACCGATGCCGTCTCCGCCATGGGGAGCACGGCATCGTAATTGACCAGCGACTGTTTCCCGGCCAGTGTAAAATGAACACCATGACCCAGTTCATGGGCCAGGGTTGAGACGTCCCGGAGGTTGCCCGTATAGTTCATGAGGACATAGGGGGCAAGCCGGGGGGTCAAGCCGGCGCAGAAGGCGCCGCTCGTTTTTCCCGGCCGGATTTCCGAATCGATCCGCCTTTCGTCGAAGAACCCCTGGGCAATGCGCCCCATCTCACCGTTGAAATTGCTGAAAGCCTCAAGGACCAGGCTGCGGGCCTCATCGAAGGGGATGGTCTTCTTGACGTCCCACAAGGGCGCGTAAACATCGGAGTTCTTGAGTTTGGCCACATCCAGGAGGCGGGCCTTGATGGTAAAATACTCCTGAGCCAGGGGATAGTGTGTTTCAGAGACGTGCATCATCTCCTCGATGGCTTCATGGGAAAGCTCATTGGTCAGATGGGTGGCGGTCATGGGGTCGTCATACCCCCTGAGGGCGCACTCCTTGCCATGATCCAAAAAGATGTTGTTGAACACGGTAGAGAGGACCAGTGCGTGTTCACCGTGTCTCTCCAGGAAGGCCGAAAAAGCCTGTTCCCGGATTTTCCCGTCGGGGTGGTGGAGCATGGCCAGGAGTTCTTCTCCCGTATAGTCCTTTTCTTCTCCTTCCAGATTGAGCCGGTACCGAAAGGATGCGGTGACTTCGTCGAAGAGCTGTGAAAAGGCCTGCTTCCCTGTGAGATCTTTCAGGTTGCAGATCTGCTCTTCCTGCTCCGAGAGGGTGTGGGGTTTGAATACGCGGACATGGTTCAGGTAGTGGCGATAGTCTGACAGGGTGTCGTCGGCGATCAGCCTGTGGAAAGCGGCGTCGGGGATGGCCAGCAATTCCAGCTCAAAGAAAAGAATCTCATGGCGGAGGGCGGCGAAGAACTCCCGCATCTTCTGGATCAGTCCCTTGTGGGCGTCCTTCTCCGTGTTCGCGGAGAAGAGGAGACTGGCATACCAGTAGGGTTTGAGGGCCGTGGCCTGGATCGCTTCCACCGCCATGACCGCCTTTTTGAGTTCTTCCGGCGTCAGTGTTTCTGCGGTCAGCTTACCGTGATAACGGGCACGGAAACTTTTAACGGCCTCCATGGCTTCATCCATGTCGGCGGTAATCGCCGGGTCCCCGGATGACGGGTAGAGGCGGGTCAGGTCCCACGGCACTGTGTTCAGCTTAGTATCAGGACTCATTCGCTCTTTTCCTCAGTGGTTAGACGTTGAACTTGAAATGGACGATGTCCCCGTCACGGACTGTATACTCCTTCCCCTCCAGCCGGAGGGTGCCCTTCTCCCGGGCGCTCGCCATGGAACCGCTCTCGACCAGGTCATCGAAGGAAATGACTTCGGCCTTGATAAATCCCCGCTCGATGTCCGAATGGATCGCCCCCGCGGCCCGAAGGGCGGTGGTTGCTTTGGGGATCGTCCAGGCACGGACCTCATCTTCTCCGACGGTGAGAAAGGAAATCAGACCGAGGCGTTCATAACAGGCATGGATCAGCCGCTGCAGGGCGGATTCACCGATGCCGAGATCTTCCATGAAGAGGGCCGCTTCTTCAGCGGAGAGCTGTCCGATTTCCATTTCGATCTTGGCACAGACCACCTCGATACGGGCTTTGGCCCCCACCGCTGCCGTGATCTGCTCCACGAGGCCTGTTTCTCCCGGGGCACCGAGGTCGCTTTCTCCCACGTTAAGCACAATAATCTGAGGCTGGAGGGTGAGGAAACGATAGCCCCGGGTGAGCTTCTCCTCCTCCGGATTGACAGTCAGGTCTCTCAACGGTGTCTCCTCTTCCAGGGCCTCCCGGAAACGGTCCAGGATCTTCTTCTCCGTCTCGTTCTTGTTTTTGTCGATCCCTTTCTTGATGGCGGCTTCGATCCGTTCCAGACGCTTTTCGATGATTCCCAGATCGCTGAGCATCAGTTCCACTTCCAGATCCTGCACATCTCTGACGGGATCGATGGACCCGGCGGCATGGGGTACGGCCTCGTCTGCAAAGGCCCGAACCACATGAACCAGCGCGTCGACCTCCCGGGCCCGTCGGAGAAACTCGGTTACCCTGGCCCCTTCGGCTACGCTCCCCCTGGGTAGACCCGGCAGGTCAATATATTCGACCGAGGCATGGGTGATTTTCTTCGGCTTATAGATTTCGCACAATCGATCGACCCGCACATCGGGGACCTTTACAATGCCCTGGTTCGGTTCCGCGCCGGTCTGGGCATAGGGGGCGATCTCCGCGTTCCCCCGGGTCAGGGCGTTGAAAAGGGTGGTTTTGCCGCAGTTGGGGAGACCGACGATTCCGATGATCATGAAAACCTGTCCTTTCTTCGCCGTGTCAGAGCGGGGGCAAGCATATCGGATTTGGCAGGTCAGATCAATAGAAAATCAAGAATAGGAACAGAATCTTAACCCGGATATTGCATGAGTGATCGTCATGAGAGGCCGTAGAAGCTCCGTAGGCAAGGCACAGAAAATTTCCGGGCTGAAGACATATTGAAATATTTCGAAGTCAGGAAATCTTCTGTAACGCCGCATACGGCAGCTTATCCGGCCTCGTAATAGATTTACTTATGCAATATCCGGGTTAAGCCTATCCACTCAAAGCACCAGCTCCAAGGTCAGCTTTTTCCATTTGATGACGAAAGTCTTCCGCTTGATGCCAACCTGGATCGTATCACCGGGGCGTTTGTCGAGGAGCGCCAGCTTCACATCGATTATGTCCTGGATCGGCTGATTGTCGATGGTCACAAGGATGTCGTCCTGCTCCATCCCCGCTCTGTGGGCCGGACCTTCAGGGATAACCTTCTGGACTGTCAGGCCGTCCTCACCCTTTTTGAGGATGACCATGAGTTTTGGTGCCGGCGGCGTCTCCATGGGTGGCGGATAGAGGAGATAATCGGCCAGGTCGGCAGTGATACCTTCGGAAATGTCGTTGAGAATGACCGCGGTCTTGGCTCCAGAAAGGCGTTTGACCCGATCGGGAATGCCCCAGGAATACTGAAGATGACCATTCCCCGCGAGCACCACCACCGGCACTCCGGGATACTTCCTCAGCGTGTCAACCACTGAATGGGCCATGGTCTCGTCCCAGAGGATCTGGGATTGAAAGAAGTTCTCGAAATTCATGCCGCCCTCATGGCTTTTGCCGTGTTGCTGCATCACCGCCTGCATGCTCTCCCGGTAATCCTGGTTGGTCAGGTCCATGTCCTGGGGGATGAGGGCATATTCCTCCTCGGTCAGCCCGTTTATCCCCTCTTTGGATACCTTCTTGATGATCTCCTGCCTCAGATTGAGTCCAACCACCGGGATGCGATTTGCCCGGGCGAACTGCAGGATGTCCCGGTACAGATTGTAGTCGTATTTCCACCGGGTGAAGTATTCGCTGTTTCGAAGGAAATCTGCCTCGCTGATTTCGCCGGCGACGTAACGATCCAGTTCCTGCTGAAAGGGGCGTTGGAACATTTCCATGCCGATCACCACGTTCCCCCTTTCCCGGTAGAGGCGTCGGATCACGTCGAGCTGCACCACATGATGGCCGTAGGCCGTGTGGGCTTCGCCCACAAAGACCACGTCCCGGTCCTTGATCTGCCGAAAGACCCCATCGAGCCCCGAGAGTTTCCTCGTTTCCAACGCGCCCACGGAAAGGCCCAGAGGTTTGACGATCCCCTTTGCCGCCTCAGCTGTTTCCCGTGACGTGTTCAAGCCGTTCTCGAACACCAGCCGCGAGTCGTTGCCGTAGCGGAAGATTTTTCCGTAAGCCCGATCAATCTCCTCGGGGTTCCGTCCATCCATGATGACGGCCACGTCATTCGTGCTCAGGGGGTTCTGCTCCGCCTGAACGACCAGCCCTCCCGGCGGCAGCGCTTTTCCCGCGAAGAGACGGCGGTAGACCCGGTTCTCTCGGGAAAGAATGAGAAGGGAGTGGCTGGCCAACTCTTCCGTTGTCGCGTCATGGTCCAGAATCAGCCGATACCCCAGTCCCTTGAAGAACTCAGCGGCATCGGCGTAAAGGTTCTCTTCTTCCTTCGGCGCAATGACGATGTTTTCCCTGTTACCCGTAAAGGCCGAAATGACCGGGGGTATCTCCAGGGCCGTCAGGTCACGCATGACATCGTACTCTCCGTCGATGATGACCTGCTCCGGCGGCTGGGGAAATGAGTGGGCAAAGTGGACCGGTTCCCCTGCCACCGACAGTGTAAACGACGCGACGCTGCCGCCGCTCGCAACCTGGAGCGGCAGCTCAAAAGGAAAATGCGGTTTTCCCGGTATGATGTCCAGAGAGAGAAGGTAGCCGCCGTCCCGGTAGGTCACGAAGGGATCTGCAATTTTGAAGGCCGGTGCGCCCTTCTGGGTGAGCCAGGGAGTGAAGAAAGCGCTGTCGATCCGGGGACTCGCGGCAGAAAATGTTTCCATGAGATCGTTCCAGGAGGCGGCTGTGTAGCGCCGCTCCTCAAGAAAGCGCCGGAGTCCATTGAAAAAAGCATCGTCACCGATTCGCTGCCGAACCATGTGGAAGAGCATGGCTCCCTTACCGTAAACCACGGCCCGGGACGAAAAATCCTCATGGTCTCTACTCTCCTTGAGAGGCCTGTCGTTTCCCGGCGAGACGTAATTCCGGTAGTCGAGAAGGAGCTTTTTTCTATAGAGCGGCCCGTCTCCCTTGAGGGCGGCGTTCCAGTGTTCCCCGAGGTAGGTGGTCAGTCCTTCAGACCATGTCCCTTCGTCAGGCCGTTCGTAGACATAATTCCCGAACCACTGGTGCAGAATCTCGTGCCCCAGTGATGTTTCCGCAATAAAAGGGAGGCGGATAACCCGGGAGCCGAGGAGCGTATAGGTAGGGAAGGAATAACGAGTCTGGGACCGGTTCTCCACGAGAGAAAGACGCCCATGGGGATACTTGCCGAGCATGGTTTCGTAGAGTTCAAGGAAGCGACGCATTTGACGCATATAGGTCGAAGCGAGTTCCGGGTCTCTGGAAAAAAGAAGCGTTCTGAGCGCGATGTCATGATACTTCTCCTCATAGACCGTGTAGGGGCCAGCCACCAGCGTGACCTGGGGCACGGGCTGTGACGACTCGAGGGTCATGGTCTTGAGATTGTCTTCCAGGGTAACCGACACCACATCCAAGTCGGAGACGACGGAAAAATGGGCGGGAAGGGTGATTGTCAGGTGATGGATAGCCGGCACACCCAGGTTGGGATACCAGCCTGAAAGAAGCATGATGGTGGACGGGTCGACCACACTCTCCCGGTTGGTGTCGCTCAGGATTCGGGGTTCCCGTTCAGCCGGCATGGGAAAGGCTCCGGTGTAGTCGATTTCCACGGTGGTCGTTCCCTGCACCCGCAAGACATCGGCCATCAGCGTTTCCATGGAGCCGTAGTTTCGGTTGTTGAAAGCCGCTCTCTTAATCAGAAGATCGTTGGTATGAAGATGGTCGGCACTCCCAGACGGAAGTACCAGCCGGACGCGTCCCTCCAGGGTTTGTTCCTGTGGCGAGACCGTGACGTTCAATTCGTACCGGGGTATTTCCCCGGCGTCCAGTAAGGTCAGTCCCGGCAAGACCATCAAAAAGGGGAGCAGCTTCAGTACCCTTGCAATTCGACCCATAACGATCTCCTTCAAATGTTTACTGCCGTTCTGATTCAGCGGACAAGCTGGCCCCGCCGCTCAGTTCGGCGGCCATGGTGTTTCCAGATTGCAGCAACGCCTCCTGTCCTCCCCGCCAACTGTAGAGTCTATCCGCCCAAAGACAAGTTGGCAACCCGGGGGCCATATTCGGTACCGGCGCCTCTGTTTCCCGTCGATCACGGGCCGGGATTTCATAATGTGGACTCACGGCTCTCGACGAAGCAGGGTGACCGATTCCAGATGGTGGGTCTGGGGAAACATATCGAAAAGCGCGATCTCTTCGATCCCGTAACCGCCGGCCGCCCATTTTTCCAGATCCCGGGCCAGGGTAGCCGGGTTGCACGAGACGTAAGCGACCTTGGCCGGTCTCGCTGCCAGAATCTTTTCGATCAGTCCGGCGCTGAGGCCGGATCGCGGCGGATCGAGAACCATCCCGTCCATGTCATCGAGGGCGGCGTCAGCGGCTTCACTGCAAATAAAGGATGTGTTGCCTATGCCCGCCCGGCTCACGGCAAGCCTGGCGGCTTTCACCTGCCTTCGGTCTCGTTCCACACCGATGACCCGTCGGCAGAATCGAGAGAGGGGAAGGGCAAAATTGCCGCATCCCCCGTAGAGGTCATAGACCGTTTCCGCTCCCGACATGAATCGGCATATCATCTGCACAATTCGGCCGTTGATCTCGGGGTTGACCTGTACGAAGGTGTCGGCGCCGGCATACAGGGTGATTCCCTGGACGGCCAAAGGAAGGTAGCGGTTCCCCAGAATCATCCGTTTCCCCCGGTCCACAATGACGCCGCCCCCGACGGCATCCCCCAATGCCTCATAGAGCTTCATCCCTTCTTTCCGGGGGAGTATCAAGGTGGTGAGCCTCCCTTCGTCGGTCCCGAGAACCTCCATGGCGCCGGAACAGCGGCTCTTGCCGGAAAGACCGGCCAAGGCTTCCACCGCTTTGGCGAGAACCTCGTTGACCTGTTGTGACGCCACCGGGCAGCGGGCGACAGGGCAGAGCCGATGGGATTGTCTCTGGAAAAGTCCGATCTTTCCGCCATCGATCTGAAAGCGCATTCGGATTCGCTTTGATCTTGAGCCGACGATTTCCGGCGCGGCAAGATCCCGGAATCCGCCGATTCGTGCCATCTGCTCCATGAACATCTTTTTCTTGATCTCGAGCTGTGCTTCATAACCGATGTGCTGCAGCTGGCAGCCGCCGCAATCGCCAAAATAGGTGCAGAAGGGGTCGGCCCGCAAGGGGGACGGTTCGATCAGGCGAACAACACGGGAAAAGCCGTAGCGTTTCTTGAGAGACACCGGTTCGATGACCGCCAGGTCGCCGGTGACCGTTTCAGGGACAAAATGGACGAACCCATCCACCCGGGCCACGCCGTAGCCTCCGCTGGCAACCGACTCGATACGTGCCTGGATCACCGGGGCCCTCCCCGCCTCTTCCGGGCCGTTACCGCCATCCCCTCGGCGGCCGGGATGACGGTGATTCCGTCCAATGGGAGTTCTTGGAGCCGCTTCTCCGTCGGCCTTCGGAGGGCATTGACATAGACGAAGGAATAGGCAAGTATCAGGCTCCCTTCGGGGCGCAGAACCCGCACCATTTCTTCCAGATAGGGCGGTGCATTCTGGGTCATGACCAGATCAAAGGTGTGGTCCCTGAAGGGGAGCATGCCCGAATTGGCCACCAGGCCCGTGACGGGGGCCGCACCGTCGGATGCCCTCTTGGTCATCAAGGTTCGGACCATGGATTCCGACAAGTCTGCTCCCACCACGAAGGCCCTGGGAAAATGCTCTCGTGCCCGGAACGTGGCCAGTCCCGTGCCGCAGGCCAGGTCGAGAATTCTTTGGGGCGCGGGGCTCAGGGTTTTCAATGCGGTGTCCAGAGGGGCGAGAAGCTGAGAACTCGGTCCCATGCGTGCCCAGATCCGGTCGTAAGAAGGGGCCATGGGAGTAAAAATTCGCTCCATGAGGTTGAGAAAACCGCCCCTTTCGATCATGGCCTGTCTCGACAGGGTGAGACGTACCAACTGGGTTGCGGCCCCCTTCGCGAGCATCTGGCGAATCTGTTTCATCGTCCATGTCTCCCGGCCTAATCTAGTGTCCATCCGGAAACGCTTCACCTCTGGACGGTTACAACAAATTGTTTCCAATTCGGAAACTGCCAATTTTGTGAAAGGTCAAGGAGATCAAGGAATTACGTGGAGACGTACTCGAGTACGTCGCACAAGTAATTTCGCAGATCGACGCAGAGATTTCGCAAAAGGGGCGTTTCCGGATGGAAACTAATCTAGCACAACAGCGGGAACGATACAAACGGAGCCCGGAATAAGTGTGCCAGGCAGGCCCAGGCACCTGTTGCCCCTTGACCCTCTCAGGTGGTTGGGGTTATCATCTGCCATTCCTCGGCGGTTAGAATGCCCGCGGCGCTCTTGTGGAGAAGAATGAAAAGCAACCGAAATCCTCTGTCCCGCCGCTTTCACCCCAATCTGATTCTCCCGGTGAGCTTCCTTCTGGCCATCGTTACAGGCGCTATTCTTCTGGCCGCACCCTTTTCCCTCCAAGGGAACGCCCTTTCTCCCGTGGACGCCCTTTTTACGGCCACATCGGCAGTCTGCGTGACGGGGCTGACGGTTGTCGATACGGGGAGCCGTTTCACCGTCACAGGGCAGACCATTCTCCTTGTCCTGATTCAGCTGGGCGGGCTCGGGATCATGACCTACACCACCGTGGTGATCCTGGTTCTGGGCAAACGGCTATCCTATAAAGGGCGGGAACTGGTCCACGGCACCCTGTCCCACAGGGGCGGTCGAGGTCTTTACCTGCTCATCCGGCACGTCTTTATGGTCACCTTCCTTTTTGAAGGTGCCGGCTGTCTCCTTCTCTATCTTCGGTGGCGAAACCATTTGCCCGACGGCCAGGCCCTCTATGCCGCTCTCTTTCACTCGGTCTCGGCTTTCTGCAATGCCGGCTTCTCCCTCTTCGCCCAGAATTTCATCCATTATCGCGACGATCCCTGGACCAATGCCGTCATCATGATCCTCGTCATAGCCGGCGGTATCGGTTTTCTTGTTCTTCAGGAGATGAAAGAATATGCGGCTGCCCGGCTCGGCAGGCAGGAGCGGTTTCGCTTCTCTTTGCACAGCCGTACGGTGCTGGTCAGCACCGGATTTCTCCTCCTCGCCGGGGTCATCGCCTTTCTCGGGCTCGAATGGCACAATGCCCTGGAAGGTCTCCCGTGGGGAAAGAAACTGATGGTCTCAGTTTTCCAGTCGGTGACCCCCAGGACCGCGGGATTTAATACCGTTGACTACCGCCTCTTAACCAACGGTACGCTCCTGTTCACCATCATCCTCATGTTCATCGGTGCTTCTCCCGGTTCAACGGGCGGCGGCATCAAGACAACATCCTTCGCCGTCCTCCTGTCGCTGGCCCATTCCAAGTGGAAGGCGAGGCGTGATACCTTCTTGTTCGGTCGAACCGTTCCCGCCGATACCGTCGGGCGGAGCCTGGCGATTATCCTCATTTCACTCATGATCATTCTGGTGTTCACCATGGTCCTTATGGTTTCGGAGCTGGGAGACCTTCCCCATCCCAAAAGTCGCGGCCTCTTTCTCGAGTATCTCTTTGAAGCTTTTTCAGCTTTTGGCACAGTCGGTCTCTCCACCGGCGTGACCCCCGGCCTTTCGGCTGCCGGTAAAGTGGCCATCATGCTCCTCATGTTTATCGGCAGGCTGGGGCCCATTACCATCGTTCTCGCCATTGCCGGGGCTCCAAAGGAGCGGGACTTCAGTTACCCTGAAGAGAATCTTATGGTAGGATAACGACCAGACCGAGGGTACATAATCTGCGGCATGAGGAGAGAGCAAAGGACAGACAGATGAAACAACATTACGTGGTTGTCGGTCTCGGGATGTTTGGCACTCACGTGGCCCGAACCCTCTATGAGGCCGGTTGTGATGTGGTGGTTCTTGACCGGGACCGGGACGCCGTACAACGGGCCCGGGACTTTGCATCCCAGGCGATTGTCGCCGACGTGACGAAAAGGGAGAATCTGGAATCCCTGGCCCTTGAAAGTAAGGACGTGGTCATCATTGCCATGGGCGAATCTCTGGAGTCGAGCATTCTGGCCACCCTCTATTTCAAGGAGATGGGCATTGAAAATATCATCGCCAAGGCCAACGTGGAGGATCACGGCAAGATTCTGGAGAAAGTCGGTGCCTCGGAGGTGATCTACCCCGAAAAGGATGTGGCCCTCAGGCTGGCCAGAAGGATCAGCAGTCAAAATATTATCGATTTCATTCCCCTGGTGGAAGGGTACAGTATCGAGGAAGTGGCTGTCTCCAAGGCTATTGTGGGACGCAGGATTCGGGACCTGGACCTTCGCAGGAAATATGGGGTTCAGATCATCGCCGTCAAGGATGTGATCGAAAACAAAGTGGAGTTGATTATTGACCCCGATCGCATCATCAAGGACTCGGAGCTCATGATCCTCTTGGGCAAGAACAGTGATCTGGAACGGATCCGTTCGCTCTAACGGCAAGATCGCCTCAGGAGGGCTCTCTCGCAACAGCGGGCGTCATGGGCTGTTTCTTTTTCTGGAGAGGGATGGATCGGGATGGACGGGGAAGAGCACTGGAAAGACATTGAGAAAGGCCAGGAAGAGGACTACTTCCTGAGAAAGCACAGGGAATGGCTTGAAAAGAAGCGCTCGGTGAAGGGGGAAGATAAGACCGGGGAGAGGGAGGTGTCCCTCCTTTGTCCCCGCTGCCGCCGTGGGCTGCACGAAACTTCTCAGCAGCAGTGGGTGATTCTAGAATGCCCGGAATGCGGCGGGGGATGGCTTGACGGGGCAGCGCTCAAGGCGCTGATAGCGGAATAGCTAGATAGTGTCCATCCGGAAACGTTTCACCTCTGGATGGTTACAATAAATTGTTTCCAATTCGGAAACTGCCAATTTTGTGAAAGGTCAAGGAGATCAAGGAATTACGCGGAGACGTACTCGAGTACGTCGCACAAGTGATTCCGCAGATCGACGCAGAGATTTCGCAAAAGGGGCGTTTCCGGATGGAAACTAGATAAT
>CAYUBU010000281.1:0-5637 GCA_964443105.1 uncultured Nitrospirota bacterium | reverse complement strand
TATTCTCATGCACTATGTCGAAGAGGCTCGCAGTAAACTGGATGTTTCGTCTGTAAAAGCCGTTGGTATTGACGAGTGCTCCAAACAGAAAGGGCATCAATACATCACGACCTTTTGCGATCTGGAGACTTCCCGAGTTATTTATGTCGCCGAGGGTCGCCATGGAGAAGTCCTGAGCGAATTTGCCTCTGATTTCACGGCTCACGATGGAGACCCCAAGCAGGTTGATCAAGCCTGTTGCGACATGTGGCCGGCCTATATCTCCGGCGTCCAAGAAAACCTGCCGAATGCAAAGATCACCTTTGACCGCTACCATGTGATGTCGATGATGAATCGCGCCGTCGACCTTGTTCGTCGAGCAGAAGCCAAAGAGCAACCCGAGCTGCTAAAGCGTTCCCGATATCTATGGCTCAAGAATCCCGGCAACTTAAGTACTTCCCAGGCCGAACGGATCCACGACCTCAAAACGCTCGATCTTAAAACTGCTCGAGCCTACCACATTAAACTGGCCCTGCAGCGTCTCTGGGACTTTCGGTATCCTAAAGCAGCTGCCCGCTACCTGAAGAAATGGTATTACTGGGCTACCCACAGTCGCTTGGAACCCATTGTTGAGTTTGCAAAAACCGTGAAACGCCACTGGGATGGTATCTTGAACTACACGGGATCACGCATTACCAATGGCATCGTTGAAGGTATTAACAGCAAAATCAAGACCGCTCTGAAAAGAGCTTACGGCTTCAAAAACTTCCAATACTACCGAACGATAATTTACTTGGTCGCTGGTAAACTTGATTTACCCACACGATCCTGTTGAGAACCCTTTTTTTTAATAGCGCGGGCGACGATTAGAAATAAGAGAGGCATGACTTACGCAGGCACAACCATATGGGGACGTCCCCGAGGCGTATTATGACATGGGTTGCCTGACGATTGTTTTCCACTTTTCCGGTGCTGCCCGTCTTATGTCGCTTAAATAGATTTCGTGGTGCTTGCCGATCCGCCGGCTGCCGCTGCTTTCTATGAATTTATGTACTCTCTCAATGGTCGGCCCCTCCTCGGAGAAGGGGCCAATGTGCAGTGTTTGTGCAGCCTTGCCTTCCTTGAATGTTTCAAACCGAACCAGAGGCAGTGAAACAGGTTGTTTCTTCCTTTCGACTTCGTCCCTTGCTTCTTTAGCCATTTCTTGTGTAATGAATTCCGGTTGCATAATCATCAATGTCCATTTCCAGGCATCCTTGTTGCCCGTAGTGAATGCGGACATGTCGTCTGACCACCAGAGAGCTTCGAGGGGCAGCACACCGTAATCGATACCCATTTCGCCCTTCTTGATCATGAACTTCAAAGTGTATGCGAGTGGAAAGAGAGCTTCGATGGCATCACGGAATAATTGCGCGGTGTTCGGATCCCCTTCACCGTCGACCATGAGGAAATTCATTTTCGGCACCTCTATAACTTCTACCTTCTTGGGAGAGGGTTTGTATAGGTGCTTAAGCTGCTTTTTGTAGTCTATCTTTTCCATGGACACCTCCTAAAACACAAAGATGTTGTAAATACAATAAGTTGCGATTCCACTGGCGTAAGCAGTTTTACGTCAGCAGATGCCAGACGACCGGATTGCCTCACCTCTTGTAGCTAGCTGTTCGTGCGCAGTCCGCCAGGGAGAATAATCGTCTTAAGACAACTGTCGGTGATTAAGAAAAGAGCCGGAACTGCATCAGCGGTTTCAAATCAAAGATGCGTCTGGATGGAGATCAACGTTTAGGCAGGGTATGCAGGGGAATGCCCCCTTCCCTGCGTCGTTGGCCACTGACTGGCGGCTGCCCACCGAGCTACCGAGTACGACGAACTTTTAGAAACTGTTCGCTGTTTCCGGATTTGTTCCACCTGTCGGTTATTTCACAGCCCTTCAATTAGCTTGTAATACTCCTTGAGCGTGCGGATGGATTCCATCGTGGCTTGGAACAAGATCCAACTGAGAAGAAGGATGCCTATTGTAAGTCCGATCTTCCATGCCCGCGTCGTTTGTGGACGCCACCAGATCAGCGGCAACGCCAGAGGCCCCACGCAACAGAGTGCGACGATGATAGAGGATTTTCGGAAATACCATGGAGTCTTTTCCTCTGCAAAGCGTGGGTGCTTGGAGGCTTCCAGAAACTCTCCGCAGTGCTTACACTTTATCGCGTCATCTTGAATTTCTTCAGCACAGAAGGGACACTTTTTCATAACTTATCTTTCCTGGCAGAACGTTGGAATCCAACTGAAGCGGGGTAAATGATATAGAAAGGCCGCCCGCCGGTCACGACGATGATGGGACATCCACCCGGTCCCGCCGACGGATGGTCTCGGTTACAGGACGCAGGTCGTGAACGATACCGAACCACGACAGGAGTACCAGCAGGTAATAGGTGAGATCGATTTCCCACCAGTAGAATCCCTGGCGGCTGGAAACGGCATAATGGTGATGGTTGTTGTGCCATCCCTCACCGAGGGTCAGGATGGCCAGGGCCCAGTTGTTTCGGCTTTCATCACCTGTGACGTACCTTTTGCTCCCAAGGATATGGCAGAGCGAGTTGATGGTTGCGGTGGCGTGAAAGAGTACAACCGTGGAGATGAAGAAGCCCCAGACCAGGAGCTGGGGCCCGCTGGTATGAAGGCCCGGTGCCGCGGATTCCAGATAGGCCCCCAAAAGGAAAAGAAGGACGGCCAGGAGGATCGGCACCACCACATCGAAGCGGTCCAGCCACCGCAGCTCCGGAAACTTTGCCCAGTCTCCCACCAGCTCTTTTCTGGGAAAGAAGTTCTTCTTTGAGACCAGCCAACCCACATGGCTCCACCAGAAGCCCTGGCGGACCGGTGAATGGATGTCGTCGGGCTGATCGGAATGCTGATGGTGCCAGCGATGGTGGGAGGCCCACCAGAGGGGACCGCGCTGCACGGCGGAATTGCCGAGGAGTCCAAAGAAAAACTGCCACGGCCGGGAGGTCTTGAAACTTTTGTGGGAGAAATAGCGGTGATAGAAGCCGGTCACGGCGAACATGCGGACGGCGTAGAGCAGTGCCGCGATGACGACGGCGGTCCAGCTCCATCCCACCCAGAAAACTCCCAGGATCATGAGATGAGACGCCAGAAAGGGAACCACCCGGAGCCAGTCGATTTCATTGGATCTGGAGGGCAACGACTCGCCCTGACCGGCGTAGGAGTCAAACCACCGGAGAATCGACAGGAGCACTGAGGGATACTTTGTCTTTTGCATAATGGATTGCGACGTGGGTCCGAAAACGAATGGCGAATTATAAGCCCCAATCGGTTTTATTGTCAACCCAAGCAAGATCTAGCCCCTGCAGCCTTGCGAAGCCTAGTGGTTGAATCTATAGGCTCCTTAAACCATTTTCTAAAACCCGGTCCTTCGGGTCGGGTCAGAGTCTATCTTGCTCTGGCTGAGATGTTCAGGTCTTTCTCGTATGAGGATGGGGAATGGCGAACCGCGTTACAACCATCAGCCTGATTCTCTCCCCCTTTGGCAAAGTGGGGTTGGGTGGGATCTTAAACAATCCGATCAAATCCCCCCCTATCCCCCTTTCTTAAAGGGGGACTTTGAAACAAGGGCAAAAGTGGATGCTTATATTGAATGAAACGTTGACTTCAGGGTGAACTGGTTCGTTCTCCAAAACCACTGAAGTCTCTCATCGCGGCCGAAACGTTTAGGCTGCTTTCGCCGCCGCTTGAGGGATCACCCCAAGCTGTTTCAACATGCCCAGCGTATCCCAGACAACCCAGGTTTCAACGATCTTCCCTCCGGCAATGCGGTGAATCCAAATGCCCGAGACCTCCGCCTGCTTTCCCGTTGGAGGAATCGAAGGATTCCCTTTCAGCTCGGCCTTATGGGTGCCCCGGGCCGTCCACCGCGTCACAACCTTGTCCCCTTCCGCAATCATCTCTTCCACATACCAGTGGACGTCGGGAAATGCGGTCTGATAGGTGGTCAGTACCTGCTTCTGCCCCCCCGGTCCCGGCGGAATGTCAGGAATGGAAGGATCGGTGGCCCGGTGGTCAGCGGAAAAAAGCTCATCGGCCACATCCAGTCTTCTGGCGTTGCAGACTTCGTCGAAGAAACGTTTGGCAATTGCCTTGTTCGATCTTGTAAACATGATGATGCCTCCTCTGTTTGCTCACCTTGAAGATGCCTCGACCATTTCCCGGCTTCCCTGAATGAGCCTTCAAGGCTGCCCACATCCTCACCGTTGAACTCTATGGCCTGATTTTCCCTCCACTCCGCTTACCTGTCAACCGAACTGGCGGACTGAAGTCATAAAGAGTCTTTCCTGACAGTTTCAGGTTAGATTAGTCGCGTTTCTGTAGTTTTCTCCCACTTTATCCCTCATTTATTCATGGTAGGTTGTGCTATATCTCATAATCAGCCAATTGCAATTTCCCCGTCCCCTACCCTGGGCGGTCAGTTGACAAATTTGGAAGCGAGGCGCAGTGTTAACTATCTTATCTTTTGAAGAGACAAGGGATATGAACAGCAGGTGCGAAGCAAGACGCATTCGCCCACATGCCGTTGATGATTCGATGGTGTGAAAAACAGGGAGTTACAGCAATGAAGGCGACAGCATTTTATTTCAGGTACGGCGTTGTTGCGCTGCTGGTATTGGGCGCCCTATTTCTGGGTGTCACGCCCCGGTCTGCCTATGGAGGCGGGGAACTCGACGGTAAAACCTTTGTTATGCAGGAGGAAGGCAAGAAAGACGTGCTGACCTTCGCCAAGGGCAAGTTTCATTCTTCCCTATGCGACAAGTACGGGTTCGGTAAGGGAGACTACACTACCGCCAGAACAACCGATGGGACATCTTTCAAAGCGGAGACAGCCAGTGCCAGAGAGGGAAACATGGTCTGGACCGGAGTGGTGAAGGGAGATTCTCTTGAAGGGAGCTACACCTGGACCAAAAAGGGATGGTTTCGGACCAAGACCAAGACAAAGAACTTCACCGCTGTGTTGAAGCAGTAGTGCCATGCGTCACACAGGATCAAGAGACGGGACAGAGACAACACTAAGAAAGGAGACAGCCGAATCGGCCGGCAGGATCAAGACCGGGGACTGCCGGGGAGGATCGATCATAGCTCTGTCGCTAAGACGTTGAGTGTTGGCACGAGAAACAGCCTGTTCTAACCGAGTTGCCGGTCAAAAAGCCGGTCAAAAAGGATGAAGCGCTATGAAAAAGATAAAGATCATCGTATTGGCAGCCTTCAGTCTTGTTCTCACCTCATGGAACTTGCCGGCAGGGGTGACGGAGGAGGCTATCGTTGTAATCGTCCATCCTGAAAACCCGATCCAGTCTCTAACACTGGGTCAGGTACAGGCGCTCTACAAGAATCACGTCAGATACTGGCCTAACGGCCCAATGGTCCATCTCTATGATCTGGAGGTCGACTCCGGCGCCCGAATCCGGTTTTCTGCATCCGTTCTTAAATCATCGCCCTATCGGGTGGAAAGAGATTGGATGCAAAGAACCATGGTCAACGAATTCATGAGCATCCGCCGGAAGGTCCTTTCCCCTGCGGTCATGCAGGATCGGGTGGCCCGGGATCCTCGGGCAATCGGTTATCTTCTGAAGCGTGACTTGACGGAAGAAGACG
>CAYUBU010000280.1:0-5308 GCA_964443105.1 uncultured Nitrospirota bacterium | reverse complement strand
GGCGGCATGAAGAAGATACTTTTAGTAGAAGACGATGAAATGAGCCGTGATATGCTGTCCAGGAGGCTTGAACGACGGCAGTACGGAGTGGTGCTCGGTGTGGACGGTGAACAGGCTGTGGCCCTGGCTCACTCGGAACGTCCTGACCTGATTCTCATGGATATGAGTCTTCCGCTGCTGAATGGCTGGGAGGCAGCACAACGGATCAAGGCCACGCCAGAGACAAAGTCAATCCCGATCATTGCCTTAACGGCCCATGCCATGGCCGGGGATCGTGAAAAGGCGCTTGCCGCGGGCTGTGATGAATATGCGACCAAGCCGATCGATTTTCAAAAGCTCCTTGGCTTGATCGAGCAGTGCATCTAGAAAAAGGTCGTTTCATGACCCGCTCAAAAGACAAATCATCGAAAGACGCTTCCGGGAGTCGGTCACAAAAGGATACACTCCGTCCGCACCTGGCTGCCATTGTCAGGTACAGCAAGAGGTTGATGCAGGATGCTGACAGTCTCAACCGTGAGGAGAGTGGAACTGATCTTGCAAAGATTCATGCTTTGGCCGGGAACCTGTGCAAGGGCGTTGAGGATCTCGGTGAGCTGAGCAGCGGTACAATGCATGATTTGCGCACACCTTTGAACGGCATCATCGGCTACGGAGAAATGATGCTGGAGGATTCTGATGACCAAGTGCCTGATCTGGAGAAGATCCTTTCTGCTGCAAGGGAGTTTGAATCGGCTCTTGACGCCATGGCTACAGGCAGGGCAGCTGGAATGAGCGGCATGGAACGTGACGCAGATGCCGGCGGCAGGGATGCCATGATCCAGGCCGCGACGGACAGCTTGCGCACACAGGAGGGGCAGCAGATTCTGCCTGCAAAAATAAACCGTGGCGCAATACTGGTGGTTGATGATAATGAGATTAACCGTGACTTGTTGTCCTCCCAGCTGGGACGACAGGGTCATGATGTTACCCTGGCAGCAAACGGCAGGGAGGCGCTAGAGACCATTGCAAGCAAGCCTATTGACCTGATCCTGCTCGATATCGTGATGCCCGAGATGAATGGATTCCAAGTGCTGGAACATCTTCGAAGCAATCCAAACATGGAGGAGATACCGATTATCGTTATTTCAGCCCTGGACACGATAACCCATGTTGTACGATGTATCCAGATGGGTGCTGAAGACTATCTGCTCAAGCCGATTAATCCTGTATTGCTGAAAGCCAGGATCAACAGCTGCCTTGAGAAGAAAAGACTGAAGGAACTCAGTGAAGCGCTTGAACGGCGCAACTTGAAAGAAGAGGTACACTTCATTGCTGAAAGCAAGGTGATGCAAAACGTCTTAAACACGGTGCGCACCGTGAGCCGGAATCCCGTGAATATTCTCCTCCACGGCAGCAGCGGGACCGGCAAGGAAGTCATCGCCCGTATGATCCATTATGGGAGTGATAGAAAGAGCAAGCCCCTTGTCGCCGTCAATTGTGCCTCCATCCCTGAGAATCTTATGGAGAGCGAGTTTTTTGGTTATGAGAAGGGCGCCTTTACCGGAGCTGATTCAGGCAGAGGTGGATACTTCGAGGAAGCTGACGGGGGCACGCTGTTTTTGGACGAAATCGGGGACATGCCGATGTTCATCCAGCCCAAATTCATGCGTGCGATTCAGGAAGGGGAGGGCCGAAGACTCGGAAGCAGTCAATCCCTCTCCTATGACCTGCGCATCATCAGCGCGACAAACAAGGACCTGCGCAAAGAGGTTGAGGAAGGCCGTTTCAGGAAAGACCTTTTCTACCGTATCTTTTCCGTTGAAATACATGTCCCGCCGCTCAGTGAGAGGCGGGAAGACATCGTACCTCTTGCGCTTTTTTTCCTGAACAAAGTGAGCCGGCGCTTCGAGAAAGAGGTTTCCGGTTTTTCCTCCGATTTGCTTCGTTTTTTCGAACAGTACAGCTGGCCCGGAAATGTGCGGCAGCTGCTCCACGAGGTTGAACGCCTGGTGGCTTTTACACCTGAAGGAGAAGAGATTCTGATGAAGCATTGTTCTCGGGAGTTACTCGACGGGAAAAGCTCATGTTCCGCCACTTTCAATGATGATCAGTCACCGTTGACGCTGCCGGAAAAAATAAAGGAATTAGAGATCAACTGTATCAACCATGCATTATGCCTGACCGGAGGCAAAAAGCTGCCCGCATCCAAGCTGCTGGGCATTACGCGGGTGGGACTCGACAACAAAATTAAACGGTACGGAATCGTATACGCTTCCAAGGACGAGAGACCGGAACCTAAAAGGAGAATCAAATAACTTATTTAGTTTCCATCCGGAAATGCCCCTTTTGCGAAATCTCTGCGTCGATCTGCGGAATTACTTGTGCGACGTACTCGAGTACGTCTCCGCGTAATTCCTTGATCTCCTTGACCTTTCACAAAATTGTCAGTTTCCGAATTGGAAACAATTTGTTGTAACCATCCAGAGGTGAAGCGTTTCCGGATGGACACTATTTAAGTCCTGCCGGCCCCTTGCTGATTGCAATTTTCACGGCATAGATCTTTCCAGCTGTATTCCTCTCCCTCTCCTATCCTACGGGCAATCGGCTCTCTTATCGAAGTGCATACAAGCTATTCACTGTGCATATAAGCTATGCAGCGGGCCCAAACCCCTGTCAAGCGGCCCTTTGGTGCAGTATGATCTCTGTGCTGCCTAGGTCGCTTACACTTTCTGTTCTCACCCTGTTACAGACAATCGGCACAAAAACCCATTGATTACAGCTGGATACAGCAGCAATGGCACCTGGCACCAGAATTGAAGAAGGAGAGGTATAGGTCAGCCATTCAAAGGAGGCGGTGGGCAATTGAAATAGAAGCAGAAAGGATAGCACCTTGTTGAACGGCTACCAAAAAACGAAAGAGAAGCACATGGAAAAGGGGGATGTCATGAAAATAGAAATCAAATACTTTTGGAAAATGGTTTTTGCTCAGGCGTTTGTGGGGATTGCAGCGTTTATGTTTGTGACTCAATTAACACTGTCCGAAGCCAAGGCGTCATGTTGTCCCTATGGAATTACGATCGGTGCCTCGGTTTCACTGACCGGTAAATACGCAAGGGCAGGAAAGGAGTTGCTCAACGGTTATACCATGTGGGTGGAGGAATTGAATGCCAGGGGCGGTTTCTTTGGCACTTCTGTAAAGCTTATCCATGAAAATGATGAATCAGATCCGGTTAAAAGTGCTGCCATTTATGAAAGGCTGATCAAAGAGGAAAACGTTGATCTTCTCCTCGGGCCCTATTCCTCCGGTATCACCATTGCAGCAAGTCGTGTTGCTGAAGGTTACAATTTTCCAATCCTCACCACCGCTGCCGCAAGCAACAAAATATGGTCCCGTGGCTACAGGAATGTATTCGGTTCTATCGCACCGGCAGCGACATGGATGCATCCCGTTGTTGACTATGCAAAATCCCAAGGGTTGAGCAGAATTGCTATCGTCTATGCTGATACGGCCTTCCCAAGAAGCATTATCAAGGGGGCGAAGACAAAGGCCGCCGAACTCGGCATGCATGTGGTCTTTGAAGCGGCATATCCCAAAACGAGCGATGATTTTGCGGCCATCATTGAGAAGATGAAGGGGGCAAATCCTGACGTAATTGTAGGGGGGACTTATCTGCCCGATTCAAAGGCATTTCTAAGTCAAGCCAGGGAAAAAGGTCTGACTCCCAAAATCTTTGCCTTTACTGTAGGCCCAACAATGCCTGAGTTCAGTAAGGATCTTGGTCCTGTTGCCAATGGTGTGATGGGGCCTTCTCCGTGGGAGCCGACTCTCGATTTTCCCGGCGTCAAGGGCTTTGTAGAACGGTATGAGAAGAAGCATGGATACGAACCGGGACCCCATGCGGGAATAGGTTTTGGCGGGGGGCAACTCCTTGAGGCTGCCGTTAAAAAGGCCCGGTGTGTGGAAAAGAACAAAATGCGTAAGGCCCTGTCGGAACTGGATACCTGGACGACTCTGGGACATTACAGAGTGGACCAGACCGGTAGGAACATTGCCATGTCCACCTATATCATTCAGTGGAACAACGGGCAAAAGCAGATTGTCCTGCCGTCTCAACATACGGATATTGCGGTAGCTTATCCCGTTAAAGAGTGGCGCGCCCGGTAAAAGAGGTTACGTCGGGAAATTGCGGCAAAAGGCAAATTGGGTCGAGCCCCTGGCCTGGGATAAGACCCTCGGATAACGGCTCAAATCACTGAGAAAGGGGGCAGAAAATGAAAAAACACATGATGATAACAAAACTTCTTGTTTTTGCTTTGCTCACAAGTGCGAGTTTTTCGGCTGCCTCATTGAATATCGGATCATTCGATCTTGTCCGGGTTCAAGGCCTGAACGACGAAGCCGTCAGGCGAATAATGACAAACCTCCAAAGCAACGATCCATTCGTTAGAGTAAGCGCGGTCCAGGCGCTAGGCGAAGTTGGTGATTCTGAAACAATGGTTGCTCTCATTTGCGCGCTCAAGGATGAGAACCGTTACGTCCGGGCATACACAGCGGAATCGCTTGGTAAACTCCACAATAGCAGGGCAGTCCAGCCGCTCATCGAGGCACTGCATGATCAGGACTACTTTGTTCGGGTGCATGTGGTTCAAGCCATGGGCGAGCTGAAAGATCCAAAGACAGTGAATCCTTTGCTGGCCTTATTGCATGGCGAGAATGATTCCATCAAACCCTATGCCGCCTGGGCACTGGGAGAGATAAAAGATTCAGGCCTTCTTAGACCACTCATTGAGGCATTGAAGGATAAGGTGTGCTGTGATCCGATGGCTGACGCCTTGAAAAATATTTCAAAAGAGGATTTAGGATCGAACGATGAAAAATGGAATAGGTGGTGGCTGACGACACATTAGAAAAATGATTCTGGAAGCTTCTTGCTTAAGAAAAAGCAGCCTGTTAACCGGGATATTGCATGAGCAGGCAATGGGTGCCAGGCAGGCCTGCCTGGCACCCTTATTCTGTCCGGCACCATAATAGATTTACTCATCCAATATCCGGGTTAACTTCTTACAGCCTTCCAGTTGCGGCTCCTTCGTCTCGACATCCTGTTCGCAATGGGTTCTGTCTGGGTCCCTGTGTATGTTAGGACACCACAAAGCGGCAAATTCTTCAAATCACGCCTCTCTTTCGCTCCCGGCAATTTCGAACCATTCGTAGTATTTACTAAAATGCGGTTTTTGTGCTATATAGCCGTGAGGCGACCCCTTCAGGGGAAAGGTGCAGATGGCAAAGAACAAAATGTTGGATTCCATCAGCGATTACTGCTCTTCCGAG
>CAYUBU010000279.1:0-2664 GCA_964443105.1 uncultured Nitrospirota bacterium | reverse complement strand
TGCCGTGAATCCCGGGGGTATGAGCGGCAAATCGACGACGAACTAAAGGTCCCCCTCCGCAAGTCTTCAGGCATCCTGGCCCGAACCATCAAAGAGAACAAAGTCTTCGCCGTTGAGAATATGGCGAATATGCCCCAGACTGCCCGGCTTGAGCCGCCGTTGAGCCAGCGGCCGGAGCTGCGTTCCAGCGCCTTTGCCTGTATCCCCCTGAGGGAAAGAGGGGAGGCGGTCGGGTTGATTGCCGTGGACAACAAAGAGAGCAAGAGGGAGATTAGAGATGAACAGGTGGCGACCCTCCAGGTGCTTGCCGATCAGGGGTCTATCTCCATAACCAACATTTCTCTTTTCCGGGGGATCCATAAACTGCACCGGGAACTGGAGCGTAACTTTGAGGAACTCCTGAATCGAAAGGAGACATTCTCAGAGCTGGCAGGTCAACTGACAGTCGACTCGAAAATGATTTCCGAAACGATTGAACAGGTGGCCGCCAACGCCGACGCCCTCTCACGGACCGTGACCGAAACGACGGTCTCTTCGCAGGAGATGTCTGCGTCTCTCAATGAGACGGCCTTAGCGGTCAAAAGCCTTTTCGGGGAGGCACGAAGAACGCTCGATTCCGCTGAAAGGATGAGCGCTTCTATCCAGCAGGTGGAAACGAATGTGGCCGAATCCAACGTCCTGTCCCAGCAGGTGAAAGCCGAAGCCCAGGGTGGTGTGGCTCTGGTCCACGATTCCCTGCGGGGGATCACGGAGATCCAGAATATTGTGGCCGAATCTGTGGAAGCCATCGGCTCTCTGGACAGGCGGACGGAGGCGATCAACGAGGTCCTCGATGTGATTAACGGGATCAACGAAAAGACCAATGTGCTGGCCCTGAACGCCTCGATTATCTCCGCCCAGGCCGGGGAACAGGGGAAGGGATTTGCCGTGGTGAGCGACGAGATCCGCGCCCTTTCGGAACAGACGGTGGCCTCCGCCAGAGAAATTGAAGGGATGCTCGACTCCGTGCAGGAGGAGGTTCAGACGACGGTGGCCATGATCGCCTCGATTCCCGCCCGTGTAGATGCCGTGGTTCAGCTCTTCCAGAGTTCCGACAAGGCGCTGAATAAGATCCTGAGAAGCGCCCTCTCGTCACTGGAAATGACCGAGGCGATAGAGAAGGCGACGGGGATGCAGGTGCAGAACACGGAAGTCGTATTCCAGGCCTTTGGTCAGGTGAAGGAGATGATCCAGAGGATCAACGGGAGCATTGAAGAGCAGAACCAGGGGGGGCGGACCATTGACCGCGCCAGCGAGTTCATGCGCAATCTGACCCAGGAGGTCGCGGCGGCTGCCTCAGAGCAGGCCCGGGGATTCCAGCAGGTGGTCTTGAGCGTCAACCAGGTCACCGAAATGATGTATGACCTCTTTCGGGAGGTTGAGCAAAGACGACAAGAGAGTCAGTCCATCATTGAAGGCATTGAACTTCTGGACACACAAAGCCGGTCTGCCTGATCCTCTCACTCAGGCCACTCAGCTCTGGATGTCACTTCTGATGCCCCTTTCATCCAGTCTGATCCCCAACTGGCTCAGAATCGACAGGCTTTTCCCCATCTGATCCAATTCATTCACTTCCAGGATCACCGAGAGATCCTTCTTCCTGTGAAGCAGCGCTTTGAGTGCCTCGACCTCCGGGCACGATTCGGTCAACGGCCAGTGGTCGGTGATGCTGCCGTCGCCATGCTTCCCGTTGTTGCGATGCATGTGCACATAGTCCACGCGGGAGAGGAGGTCTTCCGGAAATGAGACCATCCGTTCCACCGAGTCAATGCCGCTGGCTTCGAAGTGGCCCAGATCAATGGTGATGGCCCCGGTGAGTTGATTCCAGAACCAGTCTATATCCAGGGTGTTGGTGGCGTTCTCCAGAGATACCGGGCAGAGGGTCCTCAAATAGGCCAGAGTCTCTTCGTATTGTATCAGCTGTTCGCCCGTCAATCGTTCACCGCCGGCCATGGTTTCATCGTGTACGATCAAACCGAGGTCGGTCAGCCGGGCCAGGCGGGTCAGTTCTTCCAGGTTCTGCTTCCGGTATTCAGGCCGCGTTTCCGACAGGGGGGTGAAGACGGGATGGATCACGTAGGGGACACCCAGCTTCCGGCAGCGGGCTGCCGTTTCTTCCACTTGCTTCAGCGTCGGTCCGAACCGCTTCCAGTAGGAAATCTGAACCAGGTCGGCCCGGTGGGCGCCGACTTCCTCCTTGAACGCCACGCGATATCCGATTTTCATAGTCTCCTCAGTTTGCCTGCACGGTGCGCCCCTGGGCCCATTGACGCAGTCCATGAATTTTCTCTTCCATGACAACCGACAGGGGATAGGTGTTCTCCATTTCCATGAGAATGGTTTCGGTGGTGAGCACACCCTTGCCGGAGAAGGCCGCATAAAGGGACGAGACAATGGCCTGTTCGATCTCGGCGCCGCTGAAGCCCTGGGAAGCCTTGACCAAGGGGGCCAGTTCGAAATCCTCAGGGTTGCGGTTCCTTCGGCTCAGATGGACTGAAATGATTTCTCCCCGTTCTTCGTCGTTGGGGAGGTCGACGAAAAAGATTTCATCCAGCCGTCCCTTGCGGAGCAATTCCGGCGGCAGCTTGGAAATGTCATTGGCCGTTGCCACCACGAAGACCGAAG
>CAYUBU010000278.1:0-2687 GCA_964443105.1 uncultured Nitrospirota bacterium | reverse complement strand
GGTCCCTGATCTGGTCGATCAGCTTATCCTTACTGATCCCCACGGCCTGTCTCGCCGTCACCTCTACCGATTTGTCTTCCACCTGCAGGTTAACGGAACCCCGGTAGACCTTCAGCTGACTATCGTTTTCCTTGGAAACCTGGATCGACACCTTGGCGTCAGAGATTCTAGCCAGTGCCGTCGGCGTAATAATCTCGAATTCGGAGCCCGCGACCTTGGGACGGCGTATAGTCGCTTCCACGTCGCTTTGCAGAAGATTAATGGATGATTTCCTGATTTTCGTGAGACGATGCTGCTTCATGTCTCTGAGAACCACGAGGGAGTCAGACTTGATGGTCAAACGGTTTCCGTCGTCGAAGAGGACCTCGGCCTTGCCGCCGGAGTGGGTTCGAATACTGTCCCCCTCTTTCAGGATCTGATCCTTGACGGCCTTCCGGAACCTCATTTCTTCAGCGGATTTGACCGTCACGTCACCTTTCATAAGTATGAGCTTGGCAAAACGGCTCTCAATGACATCGGACTCTTGATCCGTCCCGCCATCGGTCTCGGGATTGGTCATGCCGAGCATTGCTCCCAACTGCGCAAGCCAGGGGAAACGGTCCCCCCCAAAGTTAACCGCCAAGGCCAGCGAAGAGAGCAGCAGAACGACCACCAGGGCAATCAGGACAAGCCGAAAAACCGCATGGGGGATGCGGATCAGTTTCCACCTGATGAGTCCGCTCTTCTCTTTTTCTTGCTGTGTCCGCTTGACCATCGATTAACCGTTATGATGAAACTACGGCAGTGCCGCAGACCTTCAGGCTGTTGGCCGAAAAAAAACCGGCGCCAGAATCACCATTCCCTCTACTGCACCAGGTGGGGAACGCTGCACGGTACGGCCTCATCCCCGCGCCCCTCTTCCTCCGCGGCCCCCTTAATCCCTGCGATAGTTCCCTTTCCGTGGGCCCGGGCAAAGGCTTCGCACACCTTGGGGTCGTAGCGACTGCCGGCCCAGCCGGCGATTTTTTCCACAACCTCTTCGTCGGGAATCCCCACCTGGTAAGGCCGATCAGAGGTCATGGCGTCAAAGGTGTCTGCAATCGTGATGATCCGTGCCGGCAGCGGAATAGTCTCGCCGCCGATCCCATCAGGGTAGCCGTTCCCGTCGTACCGTTCATGGTGATGGCGCATGGAAGGGATAACGTCCTTCAGCTGCTTGATGGGGCTCATGATGTTGGCCCCCTTTTCAGGATGCTGCTTGATAATCATGAATTCTTCATCGGTCAACTGGTTCGGCTTTCTCAAAACACTGTCGTCAATGCCGATCTTGCCCACATCATGGAGCAGCCCCGCGAGATGAACCACTTCTCTGTCCGCCGAGTTAACGTCCATTTCATCGGCAATGGCAAGACTATAGGCCGTTACTCTTTCCGAATGGCCTCTGGTGTAAGGATCTCTGGCGTCAATGGCAGCCGCCAGTGACGCGATGGCACTCATAAAAAGATCCCGCATGTTCAGATCGTGAAGGTCGAGTTCCTGCGCCATATAGTTGAAGGTGTCCGCCAGTTGACCGATCTCGTTCTTGGACTTCAAGGAAATCCGTTCCTTGAAGTTACCTTTCGCGATGCGGAGGGCGCTCTGTGTGAAATTCATGATAGGTACGCTGATTTTTCGGGCCACGAAGACCCCGATGAGGCAGACCAGGATGCCGGTAAATCCGCCCCAGAGAAGACTTCGAAATTTCATTTCGGCCACGACAAAATAGGCGGCTTTCCTCGGTTCCTGGACCACGACACCCCAGCCCTCCAGGCTGAGCGGTGCGTAAGCACCGAGCATCTTCCGGCCTTCCCGGTTGACGAAGGGAAGGGCCCCGCCGGAATTTCCCACCGCCAGGTACGTCCCGACGATTTCCTCCCCCGTCATATCTTCCTGTTCAATTATGCGGCGTCGATTCTTGTGGGCAATCAATCGTCCCCGGCGATCAACCAGATAGGCTTCACCGGACCGATGGATGGAAATGCTGTCCACGATCTCCCAGATCCGCTGCATCGACATTTCGGCAACCAGGACCCCGTTCACCTGGTCTCCAAAGTAGATGGGCAAACCGATGGTCACCAGAGCCATTTCATTCTCCGGCAGACTCATGGGATCATTGATGGACAGATCTCCATTAACCGCCTGTCTGAAAACAGACTCACGCCTCACGGTACGTTCCTCGACCCGCATCGAATTCATGGCGGGCCGGACTATTTCAGACTGTACGGCCCCATCCCTGTCCATCAAAGCAATACTGACAAAATCTTTATACTCTTCCAGGAAAAAGAACAGGAGCTGGTATTTTTGGACATCGGAAAACGTCTGGGTCAGCGGCTGCAGACGGGTGATGATCTCCAGCTTCTCAATCGAATTTCTTAGATAGCTCGAGATTTCCTGGGCGGTTCCTCTGGCCCTTTCGGCATGGTTGTCCAGGACGTTATTCTCCAGATAGTTCTCATTGAGTTTGACCAGGTTGCTGTTTGATATCACCAGGGGGATCAAGGCAATCAGGAGCAGCAAGATAATCAACTGGAACATGAGGCCTCGCTTCGGCCGTGCTTTACTCAATTTTGCCTCCCGATTCCGGCTTCACAGGCGACAAATTCTCTTTCCCGATCATGGAAACCGCGTTTCTTGTTGCATCTTTGACCCGATACATGGCCTGGTCGGCC
>CAYUBU010000277.1:0-6080 GCA_964443105.1 uncultured Nitrospirota bacterium | reverse complement strand
TCAGAAAATAGCGATGAATGCCAAGTGCCAGCGCCCCGGTGTCTGCAACGCCATGGAGACCCTCCTGGTTCACGAGGCCGTCGCGGCTGACTTTCTGCCGTCCCTCGGGAGGGCGATGGACGATGCCGGTGTGGAGATCCGGGGTTGTCCCCGAACGAGAGAACTCGTTCCCGGGAGCCGGAGGGCCACGGAAGAGGACTGGCACACCGAGTATAACGATCTCATCCTGTCGGTCCGCGTGGTGGCGTCTCTTCAGGAGGCCATGGACCATATCGCCCTCTACGGTTCGGAGCATTCGGAAGCCATCGTGACCGGGGATTATGGCCGGGCCCGGCGCTTTCTCGCGGAAGTGGATGCCTCCGCGGTTTACGTTAACGCCTCAACCCGTTTTTCCGACGGTTATGAGTTCGGACTTGGCGCGGAGATCGGGATCAGTACCAACAGGCTTCATGCCCGGGGCCCCATGGGGCTCGAAGAGCTGACCACCTACAAGTTCATCGTTTTCGGAGACGGTCAGATTCGGGAATGAGCGATTTTTCTGCGCAGCCTCGAAAGGACGGAATGCACCATGGCTGAGCGGGTCGGCATCTTCGGCGGGACGTTCAACCCGATCCACATCGGTCACCTCATTACCGCGGAGGAGATCCGCCAGGGGCTCGCCCTGGACCGGATCGTGTTCATCCCCTCGGCCCAGCCGCCCCACAAGCCGGCGCCCCAATTGATCCATGCCGCCCACCGATTGGAGATGACCCGCCTTGCTGTCACCGGCAATCGCCATTTTGAAGTCTCTTCACTGGAACTCGACCGCCAGGGCCCCTCTTATTCCGTCGACACGGTGGCCGCCTGCCGCACAGCCTGGGGCGAGAAGACGGAGATTTTTTTTCTCCTCGGCGTCGACGCTTTTGTGGAGATCGCGACCTGGCACCAGCCGGAGCGCTTGATCGGTCTTTGTAATCTCGTGGTCAATTCGAGGCCCGACTACCCCTCGGCGGCGGTCCGGGCGACCCTCGCCGATACCTTCGGTATTCAGGCCCCCGAGGGGGCCCGGGCGGTGGAACTGCCCGGAGGAGGCCGGCTCTACCTGGTTGACGTGCTCCCCATCGGTGTCTCCTCAACCCTGATCCGCGGGAGGATCGGGGCAGGCCGTTCCGCCAAATACCTCTTGCCCGAATCGGTGGAATCGTATATACTTTCGCATGATGTGTACAGAAGGTGAAATATCCCTTTTGATTCAGACAGTTAAGGCCATAATGGGGAGCCGGCATCAACAGTAAGACCTTGACACACCATTGCGTAGCGGCGAGCCAGGAAAAGAAGGCGCTTGACATTCAAATTCTTGACCTTTCGGGTATTTCGGTCTTTGCTGACTACTTCGTCATATGCAGCGGTTCTTCAACCCGCCAGGTGAAAGCGATCGCGGAAGAGGTTGAAGAATCGCTTTCCAAAAAAAAGGTGGAGCCCGACCATATCGAAGGCGCCGCCGAAGGGAAATGGATCCTCATGGATTATGGGGATACGGTGGTTCATGTATTCTTGGACGAAACCCGTGAATATTACCGTCTTGAGCGCCTCTGGGGGGATGCGCCGCGGCTGGTGCCCGAAGACCTGCTGAAATGACGGGACCATGAAGATCCGAATCATCTCCGTTGGACGGACCGAAGACGACTATGTGCGTATCGGGTCAGCCCGGTTCCTGAAGCGGATTCGGATCTACCATCCGGTGGAGGAAGTTCGGGTCAAAGGAGCGAGAGCTGGGAAGTCGGAAGCGACCGTTCGTATTCTGGACCGCGAGGGGGAAAGAATACTCAAACAGATCGGTCCCGGCGACAAGGTCGTGCTTCTTGACGGTCAGGGCCAGGGGATGAGTTCCGAGGCCTTTGCCGCCTACCTGGGGCGGGAGTTGATCTCGGGCCAGGGAAAACCGACGTTTGTCATCGGCGGGGCCGAAGGAGTGAGCCAGGCGGTGCGGGAACGGGCCGATCGAATCCTCTCTCTCTCCCCCATGACGCTGCCCCACGAGCTTGCCCGACTGGTTCTGCTGGAGCAGCTTTACCGGGGGTTTACCATCCTGAAAGGGAAGCGGTATCACCGTTAGCCAGAGAAAGGAGAAAAGATGATTGTTCGCATCTTCCTTGCCATCGTGGCCTTTATGGTGGCCATGTTCTATCTCTCCCATTTGAATCCTGACACCATTCAGCTCCATCTGTGGCCCGGCCATTCCTTCCCCGTCACCATGAGTCTTCTCATTCTTGCGTCAACAGTGGTCGGTGCCTTCGTGATGCTCGGGGTTGTCGCCTTGCGGGACACCCGGCGGGGGATTCACGGCTGGCGGGAGAAAGCCCGTGTGAAAAAGAAGGAAAAGATCATGGACCTCTACCGTGAGGGCGTCAACGACCTGTTGAGCAAGAAGCGGGATAACGCCTTGAAGAGTTTCAACAAGATCCTGGCCATGGATCCGAAGAATGTGGACGTGCTGCTGCGGGTCGGTGAGGTCTACCGTTACAAGGACAACTTCAATGAAGCGATCCGGGTCCATTCACAGGCCAGAAGCATCGCGCCCGACAACATCTCGGTTCTCTTTGTTCTGGCCAAGGACTACCGGCGGTCCGGGCAGTTTTCGGAAGCCGCCGAGATCTATAGAAATATTCTCAAACTGGATGAACGGAACGTGGGGGCTTTCCTCAAGCTCCGGGAGCTTTATGAGAAACAGGAAGAGTGGGAGCGGGCTCTCGAACTTCAGAAGGGGTACTGGGCTCTCAAAAAGAATCCCGCGGAAATCGAGCGGCTCCATCACTACCAGCTCATGACCGTTCGCAGCCTCGATCCTGAAAAAGACGGCGACCGCATCGTGAAGGTTTATTCGGAAGTCATGAAGGCCGAAAAGAGTATGGTGGCCCCCTATTATGAGCAGGGGAGAATCTACAAAGGCCGGGGTGACGAAGACGATGCGATCCGGGTGTGGAAAAAGGGATTCAAAGAGACCGGGGCCGTTGTTTTTCTGGAGGCGCTGGACGAATCTTTTCGAAAACAGGAGGATCCTGCCGGCGTGATTAAGATTTACAAGCAGGCCATCTCCAGGTTTCCCGACAAGCCGATCTACAAATTTCTGCTGGGCAAGTTCTACTACCGCCTGGAGATGATCGACGATGCTTTGGAAATTTTTGAAAATCTCAACAGCCAGGGGGTCGACTTTCCCATCATGCGCCAGATTCTCGGGGACATCTATGCCAAGCGGGGCCGAATGGACGAAGCCGTCGAGGCATTCAAGAGCTCCGTGGACTACACGCGGCCCGTTCCCATTTCCTACTCCTGCGGGGCCTGTGGGTACGAACAGAAGAAATGGCATGGCTATTGTCCTGCCTGTGGTGACTTTGCCCCGCTCTCCATCAACCTCGATTCCCAGAACGCCCCCCGGTCGGCTCAATTGGTTCCTGCAGCTGCAGGCGGCGCCTAAGCGGTGGATTCAAAGATGCAGGGACCGCTGATGTTGATGATTCTCGATGGCTGGGGCCATCGGGATGACGGTGACTTCAATGCCGTGACCGGAGCAAGAACGCCGGTGCTCGACCGTCTTGCAGGCCAGTTCCCCCAGACGCTCATTGCCACGTCAGGCCCCGCCGTCGGCTTGCCGCCGGGCCAGATGGGGAATTCCGAGGTGGGCCACGAGAATCTTGGGGCCGGCAGAATCGTCTACCAGGATTTTACCCGAATCACGAAAGCCATCGAGAGCGGCGAATTTCTCCGGAATCCGGTCCTGCAGGACGCCTGTGATAAAGTGCTGCGTCAAGGGTCTTCCCTGCATCTCGTGGGACTCGTATCCGATGGCGGGGTGCACAGCCATCTGGACCATCTCAAAGCCCTCATTGAACTGGCAGAGAAGAAAAAAATCTCCCGGGTTTTCATCCATGCCATTCTCGACGGGCGGGACACGCCGCCCAAGAGCGGCTTCGACTATATCGGCGATCTCCAGCGTTTCATTGAGCACAAGGGGATCGGGCGGATTGCGACGGTCATGGGGCGTTACTACGCCATGGACCGGGACAATCGCTGGGAGCGGGTCGAACTGGCTTACCGGGCCATGGCTGACGGTGGGCCTCGTCGGCCGACCGCCAAAGCCGCTGTTCAGGCCTCCTATGATCAGGGCGACACCGATGAGTTCATGAAGCCCGTGAGTATCGCCCAGGACGGTGTTCCACCGACCGTCGTAGGGACGGGCGATGCGGTGATCTTCTTCAATTTCCGAGCGGACCGCGCCCGGGAGATCACCCGGGCTTTCACGGAGGAGTCCTTCCCGGGGTTCTCCCGGCAGCCGCCCCGCCTCTCCGCCTATGTCTGCATGACCGAATATGATGAAACCTTTCCGTTGCCTGTGGCGTTTCCCTCCCCGTCACTCCAGAACATCTTCCCTGAAGTGATCAGCCGCGCCGGATTGACCCAGCTGCGGATCGCGGAAACGGAGAAATACGCCCATGTCACCTTCTTTTTCAACGGCGGCGAAGAGCGGGAGTTGCCTGGCGAAGAGCGATTGCTGATTCCCTCGCCCCGGGACGTGGCGACCTACGATCAGAAACCGGAAATGAGTGCCTATCTCGTCACGGAGGAAGTGGTCCGGCAGATCGAGGAAAACCGTTTTGATGTGATCATCCTGAATTTCGCCAACGGCGACATGGTTGGGCATACGGGGATCTATGAAGCGGCGGTGCGGGCCGTGGAAGCGGTGGACACCTGCATCGGCCGGATTTTCGAAGCGTTGGCAAAAAGAGACGGGACGCTCATTATCACCGCCGATCACGGCAACTGTGAAATGATGAGAGATCCCGATACCGGAGAGCCTTATACGGCCCACACCACCCAGCCGGTACTCTTTATGGTTACACGGAAAGGGCTGGCGCTGAGGGAAGACGGCATCCTCGCAGACGTGGCACCTACCATGCTTCACCTGCTGCATCTTCCGCAGCCTTCGGAGATGACCGGCAGGAGTCTGATCCTCTGAAGAAAGGTATGAGCGGCAATCGGGCTATCCCGGATATTGTATGAGCAAATCTATTACGAGGCCGGATAAGCTGTCGTATGCGACGTACCGCAGGGGGCACGCCTCAGTCGCGCGCCTTGAGGCGATCGCGCTACGACCCTCTCGATACTTCACCATATTTGCGAACAGAGCCACTTGAAATATTTAAAGATGTCTTCAGCCAGAATAAGGGTGCCAGGCAGGCCTGCCTGGCACCCATTGCCTGCGGCGCTTCTACGACCATGACGATCACTCATGTAATATCCGGGCGAGCCATGAAGAGATTGATCTTACCGGGCAAGGCGCTTCTGGATCTGATATTGCCCCGCCGTTGCCCCGTCTGCCGTGCAGAGATGGGCCCGGACGACCGGTCTTTTCTCTGTTCGCCCTGTTTGGCGGAAATTGAACTGAGGGCAGATCTCCTGTGTCCGACCTGCGGCCGTGCCCTGCCTTCCCCCCAGTTATTGAAAGATACCCCTCGGTTCTTATGCGGTGACTGCCGCAAAGAAAGACCCAGTGTCGATGGGGTTCATGCCATACTCCTCTTTCAGGGTGCCGTGAGAGATGCGATCCATCGGTTTAAGTATCGCGGCTGCGCGCGGCTGGGGAGGAAGATCATTCTCGGGTTTCCAGAGGCTGTCAGAGAAGCGGGGAGATCGGCAGATATGGTCGTGCCGGTGCCACTGGACCGATCCCGTCTTCGCAAACGGGGATTCAACCAGGCCGTTGTACTCGCCCGGGAAGTATCGCTCATTCTGGATCGTCCCATGCTTCTGGATGTGCTGATACGGCGGGAAGGGAAGCGTTCTCAGGCCGGTCTGACTCGCAAAGAGAGACGGCGCAATGTGCGGGGATCTTTTGCGGTGAACCGGCATGACAGGATCAGGGATCGCAGGATTCTCATCGTGGACGACGTGTTGACCACCGGGGCCACGGCGAACGAATGCGCCCGGGTTCTCAAGGGCGGCGGTGCCGGCGAAGTCAGACTGCTGGCGCTGGCTGGGGCCCAGCCCGATGCCGGACCTTAGACGGCTTAGGGTGCCAAGCCGGCCTTCCTGGCACCCGGTGG
>CAYUBU010000276.1:0-7149 GCA_964443105.1 uncultured Nitrospirota bacterium | reverse complement strand
TCCATGGCCTTTAGTCTGCCCCGTGAAGGCAAAGACAACTTCGCGCTTTTCTATCAGTTCATGGATTTCATCATCAGTGAGTATGCCGCCGGCCGCCGTACCGTGCTTATCGTGGATGAGGCGCAGAATATGCCGGTGGACATGTTGGAAGAGCTGCGTGTGATCTCCAACATTAACGCCGACAGGGATCAAGTGCTACAGGTTATCCTGGTTGGCCAGACAGAGTTGGAGGAAAACCTCCGGCGCCCTGAGCTGGTGCAGTTTGCGCAACGTATCGCCGTTCACTTTGCACTGACCTCGTTAACGGAAGACGAAACACCCGGCTATATCACGCACCGTCTGGAGGTGGCCGGCGGGCATGCCGGTTTGTTTGAGCCGGGGGCGATGGCGGAAATTCATCGCTACAGCGGCGGTGTGCCCCGTTTGATTAATGTCTTAAGCGATGCGGCATTGGTGTACGGGTTTGCCGCGAGCCGCCCAGCCATTACCGCGGTACTGGTGCATGAGGCTGCCCGGGATCAACAGAACGGTGGATTACTGCCTTTGGCTGCGACTGTACCCGAGGATTTCGATGAAATGGTGAAGACGGAAAACGCCAGGTTTGCAGAGCTGGCGGCTAAAGCACCAGCGCCCGATCCAGTGCCTGAATCTGTTAGGGATTCGGTACCGAAGCCCTTTGATGTTGAGGAGATACCCGCGGTTCATGAGGCGTCGGTAGAAAGGGAAGCTCAGCCCGCATCAGATGTGCCATCGGTGTCTGAATCCGACACGAATCTAAGCAGCAGTGCTGTGCAATCGGCGAATGAAGAACAATGGGATAGGCTGAATGGAGGAAAATCCAAAAGCATTGCCAGCAAAGTGGTGGCAGCAGTATTGCTTATGGGTGTGCTGGCGGCGGGGGCGCTCTGGCTGGTAACACCGTCTGACAACCCACCTGATTTGGCGAAGTCTTCGGTCGTTACGCCTGTGCCTGCCAAGCACATCGTGGCTCAGAAACCGATGCCGAGTAACGTGGTGCAGCCGGTTGTTAAGGAAATGCCGCATGCCTTTTCCTCTGTCCAGCAGGAGACGCTTGCGGACAGCGCGCCGCCCAAAGAGGCGTCGGAGCCTTACGTTGAACAAGCCGAGCCGGTGATTCTGGAGCAGAAGGAGGCTGATGGTGCAACCGTGGTCGGGCTGACCCCTGTAAAAGGAGCTGCGGGGATCCATACAGCGGCATGGATAGCGAATCTTGCGCCGGGTGCTTACACAATGCATGTTTCAAGTATGAGAACCAAGCAAAATGCCTATACATTTATCCGCGAGCATCATCTTGAGGAAGAGGCGGCGTATTTTACGAGTACGAAAAAGGGGACCACCTTTCATTCGGTGATACTGGGGGTCTATCCAAGCTATGCTAAGGCCAAAGACGCGCTCAATGCACTGCCGGGTCCTTTGCGTTCCGGCAAGCCATGGATACGCAGCATTGGAAGAATCCAGCAGGTGATGGACCGTGATACTGAAAGCGGTGAAGGTTAACTCGTAATTCCCCATGCGCCCATCCGTCACAATGAATCATGTTAGTCATCTAGCAGTAGGAAAAGACGAGGGGTCAAATCGTTAATATTGACAAAGCGCTTGTGGCAACGAAGTCTCTCCGACCAAGAGTTTCTCCAACAGACCTGCCTGGCACCCGTTGCCTACGGCGCTTCTGCGACCATGACGATCACTCATGAAATATCCGGGCTAGAGAGTGGAATGACCATAGAGCCATGCCTTTTCAGACGAGGCTTTTTTACCGCTTTCAGAACGTGCAAAATAGTCATATACTACCATGCGCTTCTTATCCAAGAGGGGGTAGGTCCAATGCTACTCAAACTCTTTCTCGCTTTCACCGTCATTCCAGCTCTGGAACTCTACCTGCTCATGAACATCGCCACGCAGATTGGAGCCCTCAACACTCTGATCGTTGTCCTCGTTACAGGTTTTCTGGGGGCATGGCTCGCACGGATGGAAGGCTGGAACACGTTGGCCCGTTTACAGGAGGCTGTGCGGGAAGGACGGTTGCCGGCGGATGAAATGCTGGACGGAGTGCTCGTGGTCGTGGCGGCCGTTGTGCTCATCACACCCGGATTCTTAACGGATCTGGCCGGATTGGCACTGCTCTTTCCTCCGTCTCGTGCTCCGGTGCGGGAATGGCTACGCAAAAAAGTAGAACTTCGAGTGAGAGACGTGTCCGTACGACCGAGGGATGACAACGATGATGTCATCACCCAATAATGAACGAAATGGCTGGATGGTCAGGTAGCAGAGCATACGAAGGCGACCCTTGGAGGGTCTTGGAGGTTTTGCCCAAAGACCTTGAAACGCCACCGGGATGGCGTTTTGAACTACATGTGCTCACGATTTGCCAATGGCATCGTTGATAGGTATTAACAGAAAAATCAAGACCGCTCTGCAAAGGGTTTACAGTTTCAAAAATTTCCAATATTATCGAACGACAATTTACTTGATCGCTGGTAAAGTTGGACTACCCACACGATCCTGTTGAGAACCAAAGTATCTATTGCTGAGAAAAAGGATTAGACCAAAAAATGAAAAAACCTGAAAGTTTAAGAGAGGGCGATGCCGTCCTGAAGTATCTGAAGACAAAGACCTCAAAACCTGTCGGCATAAAGGAGATCGCCAGAAGCATCGGGGCCTCTGCCGGTCGGTCCGGGTCCCTCAGGAGGGTACTTAAATCCCTGACAAGCTCAGGCAGCATCTACAGGACCCGTTCCGGCCTCTACGGTATTGCCGACAAAATGAACCTGATCACTGGAGAATTTCAGGGTCACCGGGACGGCTACGGTTTTATCCTGCCCGATAAATCAGAAGAAGCGGACCTTTTCATACCCAGGAGAAAGACCATGGGTGCCATGTCGGGAGACCGGGTCGTCGCGAGGGTGGAGAGCCTTAAAAAGAGGGACGGCGCCATCATCAAGATCCTTCAGCGGTCCCGCAAGAGGATCATCGGAAAGCTGTGTCATGAGCAAGGGAGCTATTACGTGGAGCCTAAGGGGAAAAACCTTCCCTTTGACGTCCTTGTGAGCCCCGGCAACAGGAAGGAGGCAAAGAGCGGCAACCTTGTCTTGGTAGAGCTTACTTCATACCCCACACCCACAAGACCTCCCGAGGGGAAGGTTCTGAAGGTCCTGCCGGACGCCGATAATCCCGGCGTTGAGATCGACATGATCATCGAGGAGCACTCCCTGCCCCGCAGATTCGCGCCTGCGGTGCTGAAGGAGGCCAAGGGGTTCAGTGAGACCATAGGTGTCGGGAGCCGGGTCGACTGCCGCGGTCTCCCGACGGTCACCATTGACGGGGAGGACGCCAAGGATTTCGATGACGCCATATCTGTTAAGAAGATCAAAGGCGGTTTTATTCTCTATGTGCATATCGCCGATGTGAGCCATTATGTCGACTGGGAGTCGAAAATCGATCTTGAGGCAAGAGAGCGCGGGACCAGCGTCTATTTTCCCGGGCGGGTGATTCCCATGCTTCCTGAAACACTCTCAAACAATCTCTGCAGCCTCCTGCCGAAGACCGACAGGTTTGCCTTTACCGTTGAGATGCATGTGAGCACCGACGGGAAGATGATGAAGAAGAATTTCTATCCGAGTGTTATCCACAGCAATGAGAGGTTGACCTATACGGCAGTCGGCAGGATTCTCGTGGATCATGACCCCGTTGAAAGGGAGCGATACGGTGACCTCATGGAGGAGCTTGAGACCATGGGGGCGTTGTACCATGTCCTGAAGAAATCGAGAGTAAAACGGGGAAGTCTCGATTTTGACCTGCCTGAACCCTATATCCTCCTTGATCTTCAGGGGAGTCCCGAGGCGATCATCAGGGCGGATAGGAACATGAGTCACATGATGATAGAGGAATTCATGATAGCGGCCAATGAGGCCGTATCTTCATATATTGAAAGCCTTCATGTGCCGTCCCTCTACAGGGTCCATGAAGACCCGGACATGGCCAAACTCGACGAATTAAGGCCGATATTAAAGACCTTCGGAATTCAGACCAGGGGGACCGGTGCCGGCGCTTTCCGATCCATACTGAAAAAGATCAAGGGAAAACCGGAGGGGCCCATGCTGAATATCCTTCTGCTGAGGTCCCTGAAGCAGGCGAAATACGCCACTGAGAATACAGGCCATTTCGGCCTTGCGTCAAAGAGCTATACCCACTTCACTTCACCTATCCGGCGCTATCCGGATCTTGTTGTCCACAGGGTGCTCAAGGATCTTCTCTCCGGCAAGGGCATCACCGATAAGAAGAGAGGCTATCTTAAGAGCATTCTGCCGGAGATAGCCGCCCACTCTTCAGCCACCGAACGCACCGCCGACCAGGCGGAGAGAGAAATTGTCAGAGCCATGAGGACATGGTTCATGAAGGATAAGGTGGGCAACGAATACGAAGGTCTCGTTACGGGTGTCAATTCTCATGGTCTGAGGGTTCAGCTGAAGGAGATCTTTGTTGAGGGCTTTCTTCGTGTTTCCTCCATGGCCGATGACTATTACCGGTTCGATGAAGACAGGTTCCGACTCATCGGGAGAAGGAGAAAGAAGCGTTTCACCATGGGGGACGAAATAACGGTCAGGATCGAGAATGTGGATGTTGAAGATCGAGAGATCACCTTCGGGCTGGCCTGAAACGTCTTGCGGGGACCTGTTGTGGATTTGTTCATTCCGTCAGGATTTTGGAATAAAAGCCTCGCGGGTTGCTTCTTGCCCTGGAAGACCCATGTCGACCGCGAAATTGACGATTTAGAAGATCGAGAGCTCTAAACTGGGGGCGGAGCGGCCCTTATTCCCGAAAGCGTCTGTTTTTTTTGCCAGGGGCTGCCGTTTCTTACCCTGTCGATTTTAACCCCCAAAAACATGGATTTAAGCAGAGAAAACGGTCTGTTTTTCAGTGATTAGTCCATCATATCAATTGTTTAGCGTGGTCCGACCCTGAAAAGGCGCAGGGCCCGAAAAGGCGCAGTTGACGTGGGTTGGGTTGAGATGTAAGATCCCCGGAGAGAGGTTATTGTGTCACATCTATTCAAGGGAGGGTGATTATGAAGGGTTCCATCTTAAGAGTGTTTCTGGCGCTGTTCGTTGCGGTCATGTTTTCTATGGGAATCGTCGGGTGCTCGCACTCGGACCATCCCACCGAAGCGGATCATCCAGCCAAGACGGATGACGCAGGCAAAGCGGATCATCCGGCCAAGACGGATGCCCCAGCCAAAGCAGATCATCCCGATAAGGGGGGTGACCATCCAAAATAATTGGGAGGTGGCGCAAATGATTCACAGAGTATTACTGTTCAAAGTCATGCCATGGGCGATGGTTTCTATGGCCTGCCTGAGTTTAGTGACTGCCGCCAATGGGGAGGTAGAGCATGCCAATCGAAGCGCAGTCGGCTCTTCTACGAACGTTGTCACGGAGGACATTCAGGCTGGCATCGAGAAGTACATAGCGGATCGTACCCGTGAGGGCAAGGGGTATTTCAAGCTGATGTATGAAGGGAAGGAACTTTCCCTAAAGCTTGTCAAGGTCCATACCGAATACCTGGCAAACCTTGGGCCCGGCCGTCATTTTGCCTGCGTTGATCTCGTGGATACAAAAGGCGATGTCTATGACGTCGACTTCTTTCTTTCCGGCGATCCCGGCAGCATGACTGTCACGGAGACGACGGCCCATAAGCTCAATGGCCAGCCCTTTTACCTGTGGGAACAGAAACGCGACAAGACCTGGGTGCGAGTTCCTGCGGAGAATGCCTCAAGAGATCTTCTGGGTATCGTAAGCGGGGAGGATGAATTTGACTTCCGGTATCGTGCAACTGTGCCGAAGTTGAAAGGGCCTGCCAGAATGTGGCTGCCCTATCCCACGACGGACAGGTTCCAGACGGTCACTGTGGTTTCCATGAAGACACCCGGGAAGAGCAGAACTTTGACCGACAGCAAACATGGGAATAAGATTCTGTTTTTGGAGCTCGATAAAAGCGATGGCGGCAAGAAGATCGACATGCGCTTCCATGTTAAGCGACTGGAGAAGGCTGCGTACGTAGAGACCGATGGTGATCCCTCCGAGCACCTCAAGGCGGAGCGTCTTGTGCCGGCAAGTGAGACTTTCAGTACCATTGCCAAAGATGTGGTGGCAGGGAAGAAAGGCGATCTCGTAAGGGCACGGGCTATCTATGATCATGTGATCGATCGGATGAGCTACAAGAAGTTTGGCAAGGGATGGGGCCAGGGTGACGCGGTTTTTGCATGCGATTTGCGTCGGGGAAATTGCACCGATTTCCATGCCTACTTTATGGCACTGGCCAGATCTGTTGATATTCCCGCGAGGTTTGCCATTGGTGCCGGCATACCGTCGTCCCGGGATGATGGCGGTGTTAATGGATATCATTGCTGGGTGGAATTCTATGCTGAGGGCAAGTGGTGGCCCGTTGATATCAGTGAGGCGGACAAATATTCGAGCCTGGCGACCTATTATTTCGGCCATCATCCTGCGAACAGGTTTGAATTCAGCCGCGGCAGGGATCTGGTTGTCGATCCCGGTCCTGAATCGGGTCCGATCAACTTCCTTGCCTATCCTGTTATGGAAACGGACGGAAAAGTGCAGAAGGTGAAAGTTAAGTTCACCTTCCAGCGAAAAGGCGGAGAATCAGCCTGGGGGGCAAATCTTTGATGCGGGGTCGGACCACGTCAACCGTTTGATTTTGCTGGTATTTTCTAGTAATTCAGCCCTGTTTTAGGCCTTGGAACGGCCATTCTGCCCATGAAATTGGTAGGCTGAGTGTCCTGTTCCTAATTCGGGTAACGTACCGGGGAGGTCTTTCTGCGGCACTGGAAGGGGACTGTATTTGCCAATAGGGCCCCTCAGGAAGCCAGTGTAGCTAGTTTCCATCCGGAAACGCCCCTTTTGCGAAATCTCTGCGTCGATCTTCGGAATTACTTGTGCGACGTACTCGAGTACGTCTCCGCGTAATTCCTTGATCTCCTTGACCTTTCAAGAAAATGGCAGTTTCCGAATTGGAAACAATTTATTGTAACCATCCAGAGGTGAAACGTTTCCGGATGGACACTAGCTAGCAAGAGCAGAAAGCCCAAAAGCGGGCCCGCAAAAGTCTCTT
>CAYUBU010000275.1:0-3273 GCA_964443105.1 uncultured Nitrospirota bacterium | reverse complement strand
GGAGTTCTACGCTGGCCTCATCATCAACTCGGCCCAGGAAGTCCGTGGTCCGGTACTGATGTTCAGCCCCGAAGGCGGCATGGACATCGAATCGGTACCCGAGGTCAAGATCGCCACCCTCAACGTCGATGTGATCAAGGGGCTCATGATCCACGACACGCTTGACATGTGTGTATCGATGGGGGTCACAGGCGGTGCCTTGCGGCCGCTGGCTGACGTTGTTCTTAAGCTCTACAATGCATTTCGTTCAAACGACTGCCGGGCACTCGAAATCAACCCTCTGGTGCTCACCGAAGATGGCAAGGTCTACGCTGCCGACTGCCGTATGGAGGCTGACGATCAGGCGGTGTTCAGGCATCCAGAATTCGGCATCAAGATCGGCCGCGAGTTCCTGAAAGAGCCCACCGAACTTGATCTGATGGGCTGGTCCTATGAGGCAAGTGACTTTCGCGGCACCAGCTATATCGCTGAGATGGCCTCCCCTGAAGAAGTTGCTGAGGGCGGATATGTTGGCTATCACGGCATAGGCGGCGGAGCGGCCATGCTCGGTATGGACGCCTTGAACAAGGTAGGACTGAAGGTTGCAGATTATGCCGATACGAGTGGTAACCCCACCGCCTCCAAAGTCTATCGCACCGTTAAACTGATCTTATCCCAGCCAGGAATCGAAGGGTATTTCCTGTCCGGCTTCATGATGGCCAATCAGGAGCAGTGGCACCATGCCCATGGTTTGGTAAAAGCACTCAGGGAAGAGCTTCCGAAGCGCCCGGGTTTCCCGGTTGTACTGCTTCTTTGCGGGAACAAAGAGGCGGAATCACAGCAGATTCTCAAAGAAGGTCTGGCAGGTCTCGACGCCCGGGTAGAAATATACGACCGCGAGCGTGTCTATGACGCCACCTTCATCGGAGGAAGGGTCAGGGCATTGGTCGATGAATATCGCAAAGATAAGGCTGCAGCCTAAGGGAGATAGAGATGGAATTTTCTGAAAAAACGATCAAGATCATCATTGATGAAGAGAAGTGTGAGGGCTGCGAAACCCACGCCTGTGTAGAGGCCTGCAAGACCTACGCCCGTGGAATCCTGGTCCTGAAGGACGGCAAACCGGCCGTGGAAGGGACTCCGGACGAGATTGAACGGAAAGGAACCGAGTGTCTGGCCTGCGAATACGCCTGCTGGTTCAGGGGCAATTCGGCGATTACCATCGAGGCCCCCATCGAGGGATTGGATGCATACAGAAAAAAACATGGTACTGACTAAGCAGGGGGAGACATGTCTATTATATTGGATGAAAATACCACAGTAGTTGTTCAGGGTATGACCGGGAGGGAAGGCTCCCTGCGTACCAAGTTTATGCAGGATTACGGAACCAAAGTCGTGGCCGGGGTCACCCCCGGTAAGGGCGGGAGCGAAGTACATGGTATCCCGGTCTACAATACGGTTAAAGAGGCCATCAGGGCACAAGGGCAGATCGATGCGGCAGTTACTTTTGTTCCGGGTCCCCTGCTGCGGGGCGCCGTCTACGAGGCGATCGACGCCGGCATCAAGTTTGTCTGTTCGCCGGTTGAGCGTATCCCGGTCCATGATGTAATCGATATGGTATCCTATGCCAGGAGAAATGATGTGAAACTGCTTGGTCCCGGCAGCCTCGGGATGATCAGTCCCGGCAAGGCGGTAGTCGGTTGGCTAGGCGGTAGCGTCGATTGGGCTTCAATGCTGTTTGATCCAGGCGCAATCGGTGTTATATCACGTAGCGGTGGCCAGTCGGGCACTGTGCCCTGGGCTCTTAAAGTTGCCGGGCTCGGCATATCCACGGCGCTGCATATCGGAACTGAGCCGGTCCTGGGACTGACTATGGCCGATGTACTCAAGGAATTCGAGCAGGATGACCAGACAAAAGCGGTTGCCGTATTCGGCGAAATCGGCGGTACCCTGGAAGAGGAGGCTGCCGAGGTCGTTGCCAACGGGGAATTCACCAAACCGCTGGTCGTATTTATTGCCGGGGCCTGGGCTCCGGAAGGAATGAGATTCTCCCACGCCAGCAGTATCGTGGAAAAAGGTCGCGGCACCGCCCAGGGCAAGATGAAGGCCCTGACGGAAGCCGGAGCCTATGTTGTTGACAGTCCAGAAGAAATTGCACCAAAGATTAAAGAACTTATCGCTGTATAAACCCTTTAAGGAGGAACTATCATGCCCGTAATGAGATCTGTTTTCTATGTACCGAGCAACAATGAAAAAATGGTCGGCAAGGCGCCCACTATCGCCGCCGATGTCCTGACCCTTGACCTCGAGGACTCCGTTCCGCCGGCCGAAAAGGCCAAGGGCCGCGAGATGATTCAGGAGTACTTGAAAAGCGCCCGCGCAAACCAAACTGCCTCCTATCTCTACGTCCGGATCAACAACTGGGAAACCGAGATGACCAATGACGATCTCGAGGCCATCGTACACCCCGGTCTTGACGGAGTTTGTCTGGCCAAGTGCGGAAGCGCCGAGAATGTTCGACGTCTCGACTGGAAACTCGAAGAACTCGAGCAGCGTCGCGGCATGGAAGTTGGCTCTGTAGGGATCCAACTGCTCATTGAAACAGCCAAAGGCTGTATGAATGCATATCCCGCAGCCGTAGCTTCCCCACGCGTCAATTCGCTGATCTTCGGAGCCGTTGATTACACCAAGGACATGCGCGTTGAGCTCACCTCCGAGGGTGTGGAGCAGATGTACGCCCGCTATCATACCGCTGTTGCCGCCCGTGCAGCAGGTTGTGTGGCCATTGACTGTCCGTTCGTAGCTTTCAAGGACACCGAGGCCTTTGACAAGAGCACCAAGGAAGGCCGCCAGATGGGCTACGAGGGCAGGATGCTGATTCACCCGAGCCAGATCGAGCCGTCCCACGTGATCTACACGCCGTCTCCAGAGAGCGTCGAGTGGGCCGAAGGCATCAAGAAAGTTTTCGAGGAAGAGGGTATCGCCAAGGGTACGGCGGCAGTCACCTACCTCGGCAAGATGGTTGACACTCCGGTCTACGAGAACGCCCTGCAGATCCTGCGCACCGCCGCCCACTGGTACAGGCGTTCCGAGCCCCGACGGGGTCTGCCCATCACGCTGGAGATCTTGAGGACCCGAATCGACCTCCAGGGAGAGGATCACTGGGAGACCGTTTCGGCACGCAACGACGCGGCCGTTCTGGCCTGGGAAGCCGGAGACCCTGCCCGGGTCGAAGAGCTCGTCGGCTCCCTGGGAGTTCTCGAGCCGCTCACGCAGGAAGCACGGGAGGACGCG
>CAYUBU010000274.1:0-2973 GCA_964443105.1 uncultured Nitrospirota bacterium | reverse complement strand
CCTTTTTGATTGGGTGAAGGAGGAGGGAGAAGAACTATGCTACTGATTGGAGAGCGAATCAACGTTATTACCAAGGCCCAACGGGTGGCCATGGAGAACCGGGATCCGAAACCGATCCAGCAGCTGGCCAAGGACCAGGTCGCAGCGGGTGCCAATGTGCTCGATCTCAATATCGGTCCCGCGGAAGACGACGGGCCGGAATTGATGGACTGGATGGTCAAGACCGTCCAGGAGGTGGCGGAGGTCCCCCTCTGTCTCGACACGACGAATCTGGAGGCGATCCGGGCGGGTCTAAAGGCACACAACAACACCTGGGGCCGGGCCATGATAAACTCCACCTCCGGGGAAACGGAGCGGCTCAATACCTTCATGCCTGTGGCTGCGGAATTTCAGTGCGATATTATCGGTCTCTGCCTCACGGGCTCAGGCTTGCCGGCCGATGCCAACGAGCGCGCTGCCATCGCTGTGGATATCATGACCAAGGCTGAAGAAGTGGGTCTTCCCGTGGACCACATTCACCTCGACCCGCTGGTGCTGATGCTCAACGGCAACCAGGACCAGGCCCTGCAATGCATTCAGGCTGTGGAAATGTTTCAGGCCTTAAGCGATCCCCCCATGAAAACGGTGGTGGGTCTATCCAACATCGCCAATACGGCGCCGGCAGCCATGAAAGGGATTCTCACTGCCGTGTTCTTCCAGATGCTGCGGGATGCAGGATTGACGGGCGCCATCATCGATCCCCTGGAGAAGGAATTCATGGAGGTTGTCCGGACGGGCGACCCCCGGTCGGTCTATCCCGCGGAGCACGTGGAGAAGACTATGAAAGTCATGCGCGGCGATATCATGTATGCCCACTCGTTTCTCGAAATCTAGGCTGAATGGCGTATCGAGAAGGCCCGTGCACCTGGGATGATAACTGTAACCTGAACGTACGAGGAGAAAGCCATGGGAGTAGAAATCCTGAAAGAGAATTATACCGGCAAAGTCATTACCGTGACCATCGGGACCGGCGACAAGGCCGTCAGTGTCGGCGGGGCGAGTGCCCTTCCCTTCCATGGTTTCGAGGGCGAGACGGGACACCGCCCCCTCATCGCCTGCGAGGTTCTCGACACACTCCCTGAAGATCCGCCGGCGGCACTCCAGGAAGAGTTGGGGGCCGTCTGGGATGATCCGGTCAAGTGGGCCCTGTACTGCCAGAATGAGCTATCGGCCCGGGCAGTGGCCTTGCGGCTGATCAGCACCGATCCCGATGGTCAGGATGCGAGCCCCGAATCGGCGGCGGAAACGGTGACGAAGGTTCTCGACGCCATTGATATTCCTCTCATTATCCTCGGCTGTTTCAAGGAAGCCAAAGACGGCCCCGTTCTCAAGGCCGCCGCGGCTGCCGCCCGGGGGCGAAACTGCCTCATCGGCAAGGCCCAGGAAGAAAACTACAAGACCGTTGCCGCCGCGGCCGCCGCGAACGGCCATAAACTGATCGCCTTTTCCAATCTCGATTTCAACCTGGCCAAGCAGATCAATATTCTTCTCAGCCAGGCCGACTTCGATATCAATAACGTGGTCACCGACCCGACGGCCAGTGCCCTGGGATACGGTCTGGAATATACTTACTCGGTCATGGAGAGGATCCGGTCTGCGGGACTCATGCAGAACGATGCCATGATGCAGCCGCCCATGTTTCTCGATCTCTCATCGGTGGTCTGGAAAGTTAAGGAAGTCAAGGCTCCCGAGGCCGACTTGCCGGGATGGGGCAATGTCGTGGAGCGGGGTGTCCACTGGGAGGCCTCCACCGCCATGAGCCTTTTGATGGCCGGCGGCGAAATTCTGGTCATGACCTCTCCCAGGGCAATCCAAACCGTGGAAAAGACCATCGATCAGCTCATGCCGTAAGAAACGGCTTATACCCATGGACACTTCCCGCCGACCCATGACGGCAGCGGCGAAAGATAAAGGAGAGCAAAACAATGGCACTTTCGGGAATTGAAATTTTCAAACACCTGCCGAAAACCAACTGCAAGGATTGCGGGTTTCCCACCTGTCTGGCTTTTGCCATGAAGCTGGCTGCCAAGCAGGCCTCTTTGGAAGACTGCCCCCACGCCTCCGACGAGGCCAAGGAATTCCTGGGAGCGGCTTCAGCGCCGCCGGTGAAAAAGGTCGTGATCGGTGCCGGGGATTCGGCCTGGGCGCTGGGTGAGGAGACCGTTCTCTTCCGGCACGACAAGAAATTCGTGAATCCCTCTGCCTATGCCATTGAAGTGGCCGACAACGATCCCGAGTTGGAGGCAAAGCTTGAAGGGATTGCCGCTTTCAAGGTCGACCGCGTGGGAGAAGACTACGGGGCCAACCTGGTTGCCATTCGGGACGCCTCGGGGGATCCGGGGACATTCGCCGCCGCCGTGGGCAAAGCGGTATCGGCAGCCCCCCGGGTCGGCATTGTACTGGCCAGTCAGAAACCGGAGGTGGTGGAGGCTGGTCTGGGCGCGGCGGAAGGGAAAAATCCCCTGGTTTACGGCGCAAACAAAGAGAATCTGGACGCTCTGGTCGCTTTGGTCAAAGGTAAGGCCGTACTGGTGGTGAGTGCCGATAATCTCGACGAGTTGTCGGAGCTGGCGGAAAAGGCGAGCGCTGCCGGTGCCAGCGATCTCATCCTGGATCCCATGGCGGCAAATGCCCGGGAGGCAGTGGAACGGCTTACCCAGATTCGGCGCCTGGCGATCAAAAAGAACTACAAACCCTTCGGTTACCCGCTGCTTATGGACGCCAGGCACGAAGATCCCCAGGTTGAGGGAGCATTGGCAACCGTGGGAACCATGAAGTATGCTTCTGTCATTCTCTTGAGTGAACTCCGCAGTTGGGAGATGCTCGGGCTGCTCACCGGGAGACTCAACATCTATACCGACCCCCAGAAACCGATGCAGGTCGACCAGAAGATTTATGAGATCGGCAGCGTGAATGCCGACTCGCCGCTCATTG
>CAYUBU010000273.1:0-5845 GCA_964443105.1 uncultured Nitrospirota bacterium | reverse complement strand
GAGGGTTATGGCGGGGAGGACCAGATGCTGAACGCCGCCCATCCCCGAGACTGGCAGCCAGCCGAGGTGAATGGAGAAGGTGAGGATGAGCAGGGGACCGAGCCAGAAATTGGGCATGGATATGCCGAGGAGGGCAAAGAGCATGGACCCGTTGTCGAGCATCGAATATTGGCGTGTTGCCGAAACGATCCCGATGGGGACGGCGATGAGAATGGCCACGGTCATGGCGGCCAGGGTGAGCAGGAGGGTGGCGGGGAATCGCTGCAGAATCGTATCGACGACCGGCTCCCGGGAGTGTATCGACTTGCCCAGATCGCCCTGGATGAGACCTGTCAGGTAAGCCAGGTACTGTTCTCCCAGCGGTCGGTCGAGCTTGAGCTCATGCCTGAGGGCCTCCTTGTCCGCAGCCCGGGCGTACTCCCCCAGCATGACCTCCACCGGATCTCCCGGGATGAGGTGGATCAGAAAAAAGACCAATGTGACCACGCCGAAGACCACGGGAATGAGCATGAGCAAGCGTTTGGCAATGTAGTTCGTCATCTTAAACCATCAATGATGTTACTCAATCCACACATCCTTGAGTGAGAAGAGATCGCCCGATGGGTCGAGGACAAACCCCTGGACGTTCTGCGCCAGGACCGCCACGTTGTCATAATGCCATAAACTGACATAGGGGAGATCCCGTGCCAGGATCCTCTGGATCTCGGCATAATATGCTTTTCTTTCATTGAGATCGAGGGTTTTTCGGGCTGCCGTCAGGTTCGCATCGACTTCCGGGTTTTTGTAGTGTCCCCGGTTGGCACCGTGGGGCGGGATATTCTCCGAATGGAAGATGTAGTAATAGATGTCCGGTTCGGTAACCCCCACCCAGGAGAGGGTGTAGATCTGAAAATTTCCCGACTTGATATCGCCGTAAAAGGTCCCCCACTCGTAACTCCGAATTTCAAGACCCACGCCCACCTCTTTGAGCTGCTGCTGCAGGGCCGCGGCAATCCGCTTTCTTAATTCATCTTGGGACGTCTTGAAGGTGAGGACAAAGCGCATCCGGGGCCCGTCTCCGTCAGGATCGGTGTAGCCTGCCCGGTCCAGGAGTTCCCTGCTCCGTGCGGGATCGTAGCGGTACGCGGTCACGTTGCCATCGTAGGCCCAGTTCAGAGGGGAAAGCAGCCCTGTCGCCATTTGCCCCGTTCCCTTCAACAGATACTGAATGACGGCCTCCCGATCGATGGCATGGCCGATCGCCTCCCGGACGGACTGGTTGCCCACGATGGGGTCGAGGAGATTGAATCCGATATAGGAGTAGTTGACGCCGGGGCCGGTGACAAGCTTGAGTTTCCGATCCTCCTGGACCAGGGGGATATAGTCGAGCTCAATACCGTTGATCAGAAGATTCAGGGTCCCCTTGCGCATTTCGAGAAATCGAACCGTGTTGTCCGGCACGACCCGGAACAGCACCTGGGCCAGCCTGGGCGGCCCGCCGAAGTAATCGGTGTTTGCCTTCAGGCGATAGATTTCACCGGGCCGCCGTTCGGTCAGGCAAAAGGGACCGCTGCCCACAGGCGCGAGGCTGAACCCATCCCCCGCTGCCCTGGCGGCCTCCCGGGGCACCACACCCATGGTCATGGCCAGGAGGAAAGGGGCAAAAGGTTCGGTCAGGACAAACCGCACGGTATGATCGTCGGGGGTTTCGATCCGCTTGATCTTTTCAAAGGTACTCCGGTGAGGAGACGCCGTCGCCGGGTCAAGGATGGTCTCGATCGTATATTTTACATCCTGTGACGTGAGCGGCGTGCCATCGTGAAAACGGACATCCCGGCGCAGATGAAAGAGGTACGCCTCCGGCGTTTCGACCTCCCAGGAGGCGGCCAGGTCGGGGCGCAGCAGCCCCTTTTCGTCCTGCCGAACGAGCCCGCTGAAAAGGAGACCGATGAGTCGCGATGAATTGGCGTCGGTGGCAAGACGGGGATCGAGGTTCGTGGGGTCGGCATCGATACCGATGGCAACGGTGTCGGAGTCGAGAGTGACGACTTCGCAGGACGGGATGAGAACGGTCAGGAGCAAGAGTAGAAAGACGAATGTTTTCATATTGTTGGATCATCTTATCGGTCGGCGGAAACGATGTCAAACTCCTTTTTTAAATCTTCGGCTTACCGGGGGCCCTCCCTCGGAAAGGAAGACTCTTTTCGGTTGAAAGAGGCCGACCGCAAGAGTAGAATGAGGCATGTTTGGCCTCTATATCCACATCCCCTACTGTATCAGCAAGTGCCCCTACTGTGATTTTAACTCAAAACCGCTGGAGCCGGAAGAAATGGATCGGTACCTGGCGGCATTGATCGAAGAGCTGCGGGGCTTCTCCCAGGGGAACCGGCGCATTGTGGAGACCCTCTATCTGGGCGGGGGGACACCGTCTCTCTTGACGGAAGATCAGCTCACCGGGCTCTTCGGCGCTGTCCGGACATCCTTCACCCTTTTCGATGATGCCGAGATTACGCTGGAGGTCAATCCCGGTACCCTGGACCCCCGTAAGGCGGCGCATCTTCGGTCCCTCGGCGTGAACCGGATTTCCTTGGGGGTTCAGTCGCTACAGGACCCCTTGCTGTTGCGTCTGGGACGGAAGCACGATGCCAGGATGGCCCTTGAGGCTTTCGAAATTCTGAGAACCGAAGGGTTTTCCAACATCGCCGTTGATCTCATGTACGGCCTGCCGGGACAGGGTCACGACGACTGGATTGCCGATTTGGATGTTCTGCTCACCATGGAGCCCGAGCATCTTTCCCTCTATTGCCTTTCTGTGGAACCGGGGACCCCCTTTGCTGCGGCCGAGGCAGAGGGGCAACTGGTTCTCCCTGGTGACGGGAAGACGGTCGAGATGTATGAGTCGGCCCTGGAAAAAACAGCCGAGGCTGGATACGAGCACTACGAAATTTCCAACTATGCCCGTGCCGGTTATCGCTCCCGGCACAATTGCCTCTACTGGACCGTGCAGGAATACTACGGCGCCGGTGCCGGCGCCCACTCTTTCTTAACCATGGATGGCCCCATACGGTTCCGCAACGCAGGCGACCCGGCATCGTATATCAGAAAAATGGGTAATACCGGTGATCCAGTGTCAAGAAGGGAGCTGCTTCCGAAAAAAACTCTTCTGGGCGAGTCGTTGATGCTGGGGCTGCGCATGATCGAGGGGGTCGATATGATTGATTTTACCCAGAGATTCGGTACCGATCCTCTGGCTTATTTTTCAACCGCCCTGCGGAAGGCCCGGGAGCATGGATGGATTGAACAGACCGAAAATCAACTCCGTTTAACCCCGTCGGGTGTTCTCTTCTCCAACGAGGTGTTCTCGGGGCTGTTCTGAGAAGGCCCAATCCCTCGAGCCCGGAAAGGCCTTAACCGGGATGGGAGTTACAGGTATTTGGGCGGCACCCCTGAGTTCTTGGCATCCTCCTTAAAAATATTCAGCTCCTGTTGGATGCTCTCGACTTGCTGTTCCACCTGTTTTAATTTCATCTCGAGAAGCTTCTTTTCATTCTCATCGACGAAGTAGAGGCTGCTGTCGCTGCTGATGGGCCGAGAATAGAACTGCCCGATGATCGGGTTCCGACGCACCTGGCCCAACTTGAGGTACTCCAGAGCCTCCAGTTCATTCTCCAGCAGGCTGACCGTGTTCTGCGCTTCAATAAGATCGGCCTCCATGCGGTTGATCTGCTGGACCCAGTAGAAGATCGGCTTGCCGCCGTACTCCTTTCTTCCTTCATCTTCCGGCGCCGTTTTCTCGGACATCACGGGGCTGTATTCCGACTTGACCATGGGGTCTTTCAGCGTCGGCGCGACGGCCTGCTCTTTGTATTCATCGGGGATCTTTTTTTCATCGTCCGTATAATGGACCTTGCCGCCCGAATCGGTCCATTGATAGAAATCCCCATAGGCCTGGGAGGTGAAAAGCAGGGCCAGGGCGATAATCAGAAGTTTTTTCATCAGTGGATCCTCCTCAAAACGTCAAGATCTATCTGAAAATCTATCATAAGGCTCTGTCCCTGATCAAGGTAATATTTTGTCATGACGATTCGCCATTTCCTCCCATTTTCTTTTTAAATCGTCTCTCCACACCTCTTTGATGAACCGGCCGGCCTCTTCAAGGGCCTTGCGGTTCTTGTCCCCATCTCCCTGCTCCAGACCGATTTGCGCGAGGATGAGCAGATCCTGGAAGGCCCCGGTGGGATCGTTCAGTGCTTCATGGGCGAGAAGGGCCCGCCGGGCATGATCTTCCGCCCCGTTCCAGTCGCCCCGGGCCATGTCCAATTCGGCGAGGCGCTGCAGGTCGAGAGCGACGCCCCGGGGCTCCTGTATTTTTCGGTGGATGCGGAGGGCTGAACGGAGGCGCTCAGCGGCTTCTTCCAAATGGTTCCGGTGGAGGGCCAGCATGCCCAGATCGCTTTCCCTGGCCGCCATGCCTCCTTCGTCACCGGCCTCTCTTTCCAGTCTGAGAGCTTGATCGAGGTAGGAGCCTGCTTGTTCCCACTCCGCTTGTGAAAGAGCGAGCCTTCCCAGCCGGCCGAGGGCCGACCGGAGTCCTTTGTCCTCCCCGGTATCCCGAGCAAGGGTCTCGGCTGCGCTGTAGGAAGCGGCTGCTGTCCCGGGATCTCCTGTCATTTCACTGACCACGCCCAGGTTGATCAAAAGGTCGATTTCGGCGGCGGTGTCGCCTATGCCTCGGGAAATCTCAAGGGCTTCGGAAAAATAGAGAGACGCTTCGGGCAGATCGCGAGTTTTTAAATGGGTGGCCCCGAGATTGTTGAGGGCGCTCAGTGCCCCTGCCCGGTTATCGATGCTTCGGTTCAGCCGGAGGGCTCTTTGAAATTCCGACCGGGCAGCGCCAAACTGTCCACGGGAGTAGTAGCGCAGACCGGCCTGATTGGCTCTCAGAGCCACGGCGTCGACAGGACCCACGTCCGGCGTGACCGCGGCACAGCCCATGAAAAGCCCCACGAATGCCAGAAGGCGGTGTAGAGACCGGGTGCGCTTCATGGTCGAGCCTCGCCGGTGGAGAGGGCTGGACCGTCCAGGACGATCCGTTCGGTCCGGATAGGCTGTTCCGGAAGGTTGCCCCGAATCAGGCGGTTTCTCTTGGCTGCTTCAACGACGTCGCCGGCACCGTCGGCGGCACGGCGGAAAGCACTGGTGATGACGGGGAGATCTCGGGAGGCCGTGGCCATATTGCTGGAGGTCTCAGTCACGTGTTCGGTGATGACCGGCAGCTGTTCCATGGTGCTTCGCAGGCTCCCGGCTATGACGCTCACATCTTCCATGGCGTTCTGAGTGGACGAAAGCAAGGACGGCAGTTTGAGGGTCCCTTGATCGAAGCGGGTCAGTGTTTTTTGGAGCAAATCGCTGGCCTCCCGGCCGCTGTCGGCGAGGGATAAAATTTTGTTGTAAAGCGACGGGTCGTTGATCGCGGCGCCCACGGACCCTTTCCCCTCATTTATTTTTTTCAGGATGTCATTGGCCCGTTCAAAAATTTCGGCCATGTTCAGATCCTCCATGGAGAACTCGCCGGTGATCTTGGACAGGTAGCTGAGAATATCATCGACTTTCGCCGCCATGGGGCCCGCTTTATCGACCAATTGGGAGATGTCCAGAGGGTCTCGGGTGTCCAGGCCTGCGGCGTCGCATGGATCGAGTCGGCCAGTTTCTTCAACTCATCGTGGCTCGGGCGCTGGGTATGGGGCACATTGTAGAAGAACTGCAGCGCCGTGATCTCGTCCTTGTTGTCCTCGAGGAACTGCTCGAAGGACTGGGTGACCGCCTTGGCGCGCTGCTCGGCCTCCTTGCTGTGGCCCTTGGTGAG
>CAYUBU010000272.1:0-5797 GCA_964443105.1 uncultured Nitrospirota bacterium | reverse complement strand
TCGGTGATTTACCTCAAGGGAGGAGGCCACGAACATGTCGGATGAAACGACGGTTCAGAAAAAAAGCGTCACCGAGATGCAGCGGGATCTCACCTTTTCCCTGAATCCGCCCACCTGGAAATGGTTCCTTCTGTCCGGTTTTCTCGGCGCTGTTGTGATCTGGGGATCCCTGGCGTGGGCCTACCAGCTCCGCACCGGGATGGGGGTGGCCGGGATCAATCTGCCGGTCATGTGGGGATTCTATATTGTCAGTTTCGTCTTCTGGGTCGGTCTATCCCATTCGGGGACCCTGGTTTCCGCCATCCTCCGGCTGGTGAAAGCAAACTGGCGAAGACCGATACTCCGGAGCGCCGAGGCCATGACGGTATTTGCCATCCTGGTAGGTGCCAACTTCCCCCTCGTTCATCTGGGGCGCGCCTGGAAACTCATGTATTTCATCCCTGTCCCCAACCAGCGGGGGCTTTGGCCCAATTTCCGCTCCCCCCTTCTCTGGGACATCATGGCCATCAACACCTACGTCGTCGGCAGCAGTCTGTTTCTCTACCTCGGCATGCTCCCGGACCTGGCGGTGCTTCGGGACCGTTCCACGGGATGGCGGCATACGGTCTATTCCTTTCTGGCTATGGGCTGGCGGGGAACGGCCAAGGAGTGGCGCATTTTCGCCCGGGCGTCTACCATGATGGCGGTGCTCATCATCCCCGTGGCCGTGTCGGTTCACTCCATCGTCTCCTGGGACTTCGCCATGACCCTGGTGCCCGGATGGCACAGCACCATCTTTGCCCCCTATTTTGTGATCGGCGCCATCTACTCCGGCGTTGCCGCGGTGATCACGCTGATGGTTTTTATCCGAAGGGCTTTTCATCTGCAGGACTACCTCCGGCCGGTCCACTTCGACAATATGGCCAAGATCCTTCTCGTTATCGCCCTTCTCTGGAGCTATGTCTATTTTGCCGAGGTACTGACCATCTGGTACGGACACAAACCGATCGAGTGGGAGGTCTTCACTTTCACGGCGACCAAGTACTGGTATCTGCTGGGACTGATGGTTCTGGGGAACACCTTCATCACCATTCCGGCACTCTGCTTCAGAAAAATCAGGCGGTCGACGGGGGCCCTGCTGTTCATCTCCCTTTTTGTCAATGTGGGGATGTTCATTGAACGGTTTCTCATCGTGGTGCCGATCCTGTCCCACAGGAACGTGCCCTTCGTCTGGGGTGAATACAGTCCGACCTGGGTGGAAGTATCCATCATGGCGGCCGCCTTTGCCGGCTTCGGGCTGCTCTACACCCTCTTTTCCAAGTTTTTCCCCATGGTCTCCCTCAATGACATGGAGGAGGGGCGCAACGTGGTGCTACGCAATCGTTTAGGACGAACCACCGTGGAGACGGTGGTTATGGAGGATTGACGTGGAGGTTCTGGGTCTCTTTGAAAATGTGGAGAACGCGGCGGCCGGTGTGGAGGCGCTGGTGACGGGCGGATTCGCCGAAGCGGAGATTACCTCCCTCAGTGCGGCCCCCTTTCCCGAGGGGGTCTTGGTTCGGGACGAAGGGCGCTCTTTCTTTCACTGGATCACCGTGCTCGGCGGCGTGGTCGGCGCCGGTGCCGGTTTCCTTCTGGCCGCGGGGACGGCCTGGCTCTACCCTCTCTATACGGGAGAAAAGGCGATTATTTCCATGTTTCCCGTGGGTATCATCACCTATGAATTCACCATGCTCTTTGCCATTCTCGGGACGATCGCCGGGATGTTTTTTGAGATGGGGCTGCCCCGATACAAACCGGGACTCTACGATCCCGGCATTTCCGACGGACTGATCGGGATTCTGGTCCAGTGCAAGGACAAGAGCGCCCAGTCGAGGGCCGGTGAGATTTTCCAGAAGGCCGGCGTGGTGAGGATCCGGGAGGAGGAGACACCATGAAGCGGTCCCGATCGTTCTCGCGGTACGCCCTTATGGTCGTCATCTGTTTCTTCGTCTTGGCAGGTTGCTACGACATGCACGACCAGCCGGCCTACAAGGCTCAGGAGGGACCCAGGCTCTATCCCCCGGAGGGATCGGTGCCGGTTCAGGGACTGGAGGTGCTGGTGCCCGGATCACCGGCCAATCCCGTTGCCCGTACCGCGGAGTCTGAGGAGAAAGGCAAGAGCCTCTTTGCCATCAACTGTGCCATGTGCCACGGGAAGGAAGGTCGGGGTGACGGGCCGGTGGGCAAAAAATGGCTGGTTCCGCCGGCCAACCTCCACAAGAAACGGATTCAAGACCTTCAGGACGGCGAACTCTTCAAGCGGATCACCGAAGGCTATGGCACCATGCCCGGCCTGAAGAAGCGCATCCCTCCGGAGGATCGCTGGCACATCGTCAACTACGTTCGGGAATTTCGATCGTCCCCCTGATTTTCCGCCATCGCTTTTTACCCCGGCGCTGCTGTCCAACCCCATTTTTTTGCGTTATAGTGTGATCATCGGCCGAGGGGGAAGGGATCCTCCTTTCTATCGGCAGCCCCCTGTTGTCAATCGGTAAAGAGCAGAGAGCAAACAGGATTATGAAACGGAACCTATTTGAATTTCTGGCGGCCCACCCCTTGAGCCGCGGATTCGGCCTCAGTGACGACGATGTCCGGTTGCTGGCCGCCGCCATAGAGCAGGAGTACATGGCCGGTTTCCTGCTGGCTCTGATCCAGGATATCGAGGATATCATGGGGATCGATCCCCGCATGGAAATGAAGGAAATCCTCGAGACCGGCGCGGAACATATCGTGAACCATTTGGGAGCTGAAGCCGCGTCCATCCGCCTTTTCGAACCGGAGACCCTGCGGATGAGCAGTTACGGCGCCTACCGTTATCTGGAGACGGAACGTCCCGCCGATGTTTCTTTCGTCGACTCCATCGCCGGCCAGGTGGTGCGGGAAAAGAAAAGCATCCCCGTGCCGAGCATTCTCAAACACCCCTCTTACCGGAACAAAGAAATTGTGAAAAAGAAGGGATTCCACTCCCTTCTGGCGCTCCCCCTGAGAATTCCCAAATTCATGGAGGCCGAGGAGGATCTCATGGGTGCCCTGCAGATCTACTATAAAGAAGAAGACCGCAAGTTCAGTGCCCTGGAGGTCATGCACGCCGAACTGCTGGCCCGGCGGGTCAGCTACGTTCTGACCAAGAAGAAGCTCATCGACCTGCAGGAGATGAACAATCGCAAGGAAAAGATTGTAGACAAGATCTTCGTCAAACTGAGCGAACGGGAGGGGATCAGGCTCAAAGATCTTTTCGTACTCCTCATTCCCGAATTGGGCGAGTTTCTGCAGGTCCAGAGCTGTTCTCTCTTTACCGTCTCCAGGGATCGGCAGTTCATCCGCCTGGAGGCCGCCTATCCTCTGGACCAAGTCTATCATGAGCCCGGTTATACCTTTACCGTAAGCCATCACCCCTATTTTCAGACCGTCATTCACGGCAGCGAGCCCTGCGGCGATTTTGAATTCGAAAGGATCGACCCGGCTTATCTCCTCATCAAGAGCCCCGAGAGCCGCCTTGTCAGTCCCGGGATACGGGAGTTTATTGAAAAACACCGGATCAATTCGGTGCTCATGATCCCTCTTAAAGTCAAGACGTCTATTCCCTATCTCATGATGTTCTATGCCACAGACCAGCGCCAGTACTTCCGGGATGAAGAAATTGAATTGCTCACTTTTCTGGGGCGGGAAATCATGAAGGCCTCCCGTCTAGAGCGCCTCGACGACGTGCTCCATGACCTGAAGAACCCGGCCATTGCCATATCGGGCTTTGCCGCCCGCAGCCTCAAACTCATGGATGGCAAAGATCTGGAGGCTGGGCGGGATAAGCTCAGATCCTACCTCACCATCATCATGGACGAAACGGCCCGCTTGCAGGATCTGACCCTGGCCATGAGCGTGGAAGGCCGGGAGGAGGTCATGGACCTGAGCCAGGTGGTGGAGAGGCGGGCCAGGATCAACGAGCAGGCCATTGAGGAACTCCGAAAAACAAACATCCGCATCGTCCCGCCGGATCTGGAGCCGGGCCTTCACGTGACCTGCAGCCGCTACGGCCTGGAACGGGTGGTGGACAATATTCTGAACAACGGGAGCCGTGCTGTCCCCGAAGAGGGCGGTACCATCGCGGTGAAGACCTTCCGGGAGGATGCCATGGCTGTGCTCCAGGTCCGCAATACGGGAGAAATTCCCAGGACCATGATCGAGCAGATCCGGTCCGGCGAGGTCCGGGGGAGGGGGCTGGGGATCATCTACCGCTTCGTCCAGGCCAACCATGGAAGAATGGACATGGACGCCGCCGATGGTGAGACGGCGGTGACCGTCCGGATCCCATTGAGCAGTTCCTGAGAACCAGCTTTTCAATCACGGGCCCGCGTCCTTGGGTCGCCTGTGCGATGCTGTAAAATTGTTTATTTACATATGTTTGCACAGAAACAATGATGTGAGTTGTGATGGAATGCGGTTTAGGTGTTTTCGTGGGTAAACAGGGTCCTCAGCGAGAGGGCTATCGCGCCTTTGATCCAGGGGTGAGATTCGAGCGGTCGCCCGGGTTACGACGAGAGTTGAAGTCATAGGGTAAATGGTATACGATGGGTCCCGATTATCGAACGTTTTCAAATATTAAGGGAAGAACATGGAAAAGCGCGAGCGCATGGACTTGGATGTACTCTTTGTCGGCGGGGGGCCGGCCTCCCTGGCCGGTGCCCTGCACCTGATGAACCGGATCGGGGAGCACAACCGCCAGGTTGAGGCGGGAACGGTTTCCGGGGAGAAGCTGGAGGAGTTGACCATCGCCCTCATTGAGAAGGGTCCCGAGGTCGGTGCCCACGGACTCTCCGGCGCCGTTATGGATCCTGCCGCCCTGAAGGAACTGGTGCCCGATTTTGAAGATCGGGCGGCCCCGATTGAACATCGAGTTGAAAAGGAGTCCCTTTACTATCTCACGGAAAAATCGAAGTTCCGGGCCCCCTTTCTTCCGAAACCGCTGGCCAATCGCGGCGGTCTCGTCATTTCGCTGAGCCGATTCAACCGCTGGCTCGAGGGGTTGGTCGCCGATGCCGGATGCGACATCTTTCCCGGGTTTCCCGGTACGGAAGTTCTCTACGACGGGGACCGGGTCGTGGGGATCCGCACCGGTGACAAGGGGATCGACAAGGAGGGGAACAAAAAGGGGAACTTCGAGCCCGGGGTCGATCTCATGGCCAAGGTGACTGTCTTCGGGGAAGGGCCGAGAGGGAGTCTCACCAAGCAGATGTCAAAGAAACTGGGGCTTGCAGCGGACCGCGATCCCATGACCTATCTCACCGGCGTTAAAGAGGTCTGGGAGTTGGCTGCAGGAGCGCCGGGTGGAGATGAGTTGGCCCACATCCTCGGCTTTCCATTCAAGGCCGATACCTACGGCGGGGGATTCATCTATCCCATGTCCCAAAACAGAATCACCCTCGGGATTCTGGCCGGCGTCAACTCCCCGGACCCCTTTTTCGATACCCATGAGGCGTATCAGAGATTCAAGGAGCACCCCTTTGTCCGTTCCATGATCGCCGGGGGAAAACTGATCGAATATGGCGCCAAGACCGTTTCCGTAGGCGGATACAACGCCATGCCCCGGCTGAGTTTCGACGGCGGGCTTCTGGTCGGCGACTGCGGCGGCATATTCAACAGCCAGCGGATCAAGGGGATTCATCTGGCCATGAAATCGGGGATGCTCGCGGCCGAAGCCGCCCTGGCCGCCCTGGTTCGTGCCGATTTTACCCGCAAAACCCTCGACCGCTATGAAACGGATCTTCGGCAGAGCGTGATC
>CAYUBU010000271.1:0-6206 GCA_964443105.1 uncultured Nitrospirota bacterium | reverse complement strand
AGGTGAATCCGTTCATCTCGGGCATCTCAAGGTCCAGGGTGATCAGGTCCGGTTTCTGGCGCAGGACCATGGTAATCGCTTCCTGGCCGTTGAAGGCAGTGGCCACCACTTCGACCTGGGGCATCCCGTTGAGGGTGTTTGAGATGAGCCGCCTCAAGTAGGCCGAATCGTCAACCACCAGTGCCCGTATGTTTTTTATCAAGCTGGTCTTTGACACAGACGTTTATTACTCCCTGTCATGGGTGGAATCGGTTGAGGCCCTTCATGCCTTCTCGTAAACCATGTCGTGCTTCAAGTGTTTCAATCGGAAGGCGTTGGATATGTTCATCAGGGATTCCGAGTGCCCCAGGAGAAGATACCCGCCGGTCCGTAGGCGTTCCTCAAATTGCAGCATCACTTTCTGCTTGGCTTCTTTGTCGAAGTAGATGATGACATTCCGGCAGAAGATCAGGTCCATGGTTCCCAGCATGGCGATCCGACCCCGGTCAAAGAGATTGAGGTAACCGAAATTGACAAGCTGCCGCACCGGATCGATGATTCGGTGTTTGCCGTCGGCTTCGGTAAAGTATTTCCGGATGTAGTAGGGGTCGGTGGTACGAAAGGAAGACGGCCCGTATTCTCCCTTGCGGGCGACTTTGAGGACACGCTGGCTGATATCGCTGGCGAAAACTTCAACGTCCCAGTCGGCGAAAAGGCCCGTTTGCATGACCAGCATGGCCAGCGTGTAGGGCTCTTCTCCCGTGGAACACCCGGCACTCCAGATCCGCAGGGATCTGGATCTTTGGGCTTTCTTCTTCTCCCGGAGTTCCGGAAGGATCTCTTCAGAGAATGCTTTGAGCTGGCGGTCTTCTCTGAAGAAGTAGGTCTCATTGACCGTGAGAAGATCGATGATTTCCTTGAGTTCCTCGTCCCGGTTCTTGTCGTACATGAGGAAGTGATAGTAGCGCTGGAAATCGTTGATCTGGTGTTTAAAAAGGCGGTTGGACAGGCGCTTCTCCAGCAAATACCTGGAGTGATCGTCGAAAGTGAGGCCGCAATGCTTATAGATCAGCTCACGGAGGAGTCGGTATGTGGTATCGCTCATTAATATCGTGTGATCCACCGTCTACTTCTCCGTCAAAGTCTCAATCGCCTCGTCCGCGGTCTTCCGTATGAGGGGATCGGGGTCATTCGCGGCAATTTCTCGGAGATCGGTGAGTCCTCTGGGGTCACCCAAAAGGCCCAGCCCTTCGACGACGGCGTTTCGTTCGCTCCAGTCCGGTGAATCCAGAAGTTGGTGAAGCAGTTCGAAGGCCCCGGGGTTTGACATCTTGCCAAGCCCGACTATGGCGGTGCGCCGGATCTCTTTGTCCGGGTGTTCCAGAGCTTTTGTAAAGACCGGGAAACACGAGGCTTCGTGCCTTTCGGCCAGCACTTCCAGGACTGAAATCTGAACCGGCGGCACCTCGTGTTCCAGCAACGGCACGAGAATGTCTGATAGCCCTGTGGCCTTGACCCTGGCCAGTCCGCGAACGGCAGCGCATCGAACCCAGAGGTCTTCATCTTCCAGTACCGACGTGAGGATTTGGGCCGTCTCCGGGCAATCGAGCCGGCTGAGTGATGTTGCGGCGGACAATCGGACGTCGGCCACTTCGTCGGAGAGGGCGAACACCAGGCCTTCCAGAGAATGGTCACCCTGGATCTGCCCAAGGGCGCCGACGGCAGCCATTCTGACATCAGGGCTTTCATCCTTCAGTGCAAAAAGCAGGCGATCTTCCCCTTCCGGGGTATCGTAATGTCCAAGGATACTCGCTGCATTTTTTCGGCACGTGACGCGATCATCAGCAAGAAGCGACAGCAGTTGATTCGCAATCCCTGGGTCCCGAATCTCTTGAAGCGCGAATACGGCTCCCTGCTGCACATCAGGATAGGGATCGTCGAGTAAGAGGAGAAGATCTTCCGCGGGAGCCGGGTCCTTGAGAAGCCCAAGGGCGAGGGCCGCCGACTGGCGCACATGACCATTGGAGTCACCAAGAAGGCCGGTGAGTTTTGCCACCGTGCTTCTATTGCCAATGCCTCCGATCACCCGGGCCGCGGACTTTCGAATGAGGTCATCTGGATGGTCCAGGGCCTCGAGAAGTTCATTTTCGGCAACGGTGCCGATGTTCAGTAAGGCCTCCATAGCCACCTCCTGAAAATCGATCTCGCCCAAAATATCGATGAGATAGGATACCCCCGCCCTTTCTCGCAGGATTCCCATGAGATTGATTCCCGCCCGGCGGATTTGGGGATCGTCTTCCTGCACCACTTCGATCAATCCGTTGACCGTGTCCGGCGTGGCAGCGTCCCGAAACTTCTGGCGGGCTTCCGCCTTGTCGGGAAATCGCTCCAGGATGCGGTGGACAGCCAGTGTGACTGCTCTTCGAATGGTCCGTTTCCTGTCATGAATATAGGGGACCAGCATGGGGAAGAGACTTTCATCTCCTATCATGCCCAGGGCAGTGAGCGCCGGCGCTTTCAAGAGGCGGTGATCGAGACATTTCAGGACCCCCGGGACGGCCCGTCGGTCGCCGATACGTCCCAGTGCGCCCACAGCGGAGTAGACGGCGAGGTCCAGACCGGTTTGCAGCGTCTCCAGCAGGGCGTCGACGGCTCGGGGATCCCGGAGCTTCCCGAGGTTTTCCGCCGCCGCAGCGCTAACGTTGGGGTCCGGATCTCTTAACGTTGCCACGAGGCTATCTGTCCCCGCAGGATCGCCAATGTCGCCAAGGATGTCTGCCGCGAATTTGCGTACGTCAGGATCGGGGTCGCCGGCGGCCATGCAAAGGGATGAAACAGCCGGCGATCCGATGCGGACAAGGGCTTCCCCGGCGGCGTTTCGCATCCCTGCATTGTCCCGGGACCGCAGAGCCGACACCAGGCTTGGAACAACCTCCCCGGTGCTCATCTGGACGAGTGAAGCGATAGCCGCCTTGCGAATGCGCCAATCGGAATCGCCCAGAAGGCGGATGAGCGGCGCAACGGCCCTTCCATCGTTGAGTGCGCCCATGGCTTCGGCGGCTTTTCGGCGAGTTTCCACGTCGCCTTTTTCCATGTCTGTTACGAGTTGTTTCACCTGGTCGGGCACAGTCTTCTCCTTGCCGTCCTCCCGCGGCCCTCAGGTACTGGGCGAGTGCTGGTTCTTGTACATGAGACGGTTGCTTTCCTCTTTCAGGTATTTCTTCAGTATCGGTTCCGGTATCTTACGGAATCTCTGTTTCATCATGCCGATACCTTCCGCAAGTTCAGGACCCAGAAGGACGTCCAGGTTCTTGTTTCGAATCCCTTCCTCCACCCGCTGCTGGTTGTACAATGCGATATCGGAAAGAATGGTTCGTGCCAATCTGGCGATACTCATCTTGACTTCTTCGGGCAGATCTTCCTCGGTCCATGTTGGCGGAGCAGCTCGGCGTTCCCGACTGGTACCGGACGGAGGGGCGTCGGCAAAGAGATGGGGCACCAGGCGCTCCAGCAGGGTAAGCAATCTGTCGGGCACATGATGGATCTCCAGATAATCGTCCGCCCCGTACAATGATTCCGGAAGCCGCTTGTAGCGGGTTTTGTCGTTGATGGCCGCAATGAGAACCAGGCGCATGTCACGGGTTGCCGGCTCCGATCTGAGCGTTTCACAGAGCTGAAAACCGAATATCTTGGGCAATGCCACGTCCAGCAGGGCCACAGCCGGGTTGTGCTCCCGAATCAGGGCCAGGGCCGATTCTCCGTCGCCGGCTGTAAGTACTTGAAAGGGGAATCCCTCAACAAGTTCTGAAACAGAGCGACAGAATTCTGGGCATGCCTTGGCGACAAGTATCGAGGTTCCAGGCGGCTCCACCTCGAAGACATGTTTGCACCGGGAGCAGCGGACCCGCTTCCTGCCGGGCCCCAGCTTCGGCACGTCAAGCCGGTAGCGGGATTTACATGCATGGCACTGAATAATCATAAAAATACTCCAAGAGGTTGTTGTTTCTACGCCCTGTTTCTACTTTGGAAAAACTTCCTCACGCGCTCTCACGCTGAGCATCTTCAAGCAGTCTCTCTATTCCCGCGTAATCCTTGTGCGTGGCCGGCATGAAACCATTGTAGTGCGATTCCAGCGATTTCAGTATGTTCTGATCCTCAGTCCGGGCGGCGTCCAGTTGGAGCAGAGCCTCAGTAATACTTCTTTGCAAGTCCCGGCTCAGCTCCGGGCTGCCGCAAAAGTTGAACTCGGGAATCGGTTCGGACGTGGCGAGTATTCGCAATCCTTTGACGGCAAACTTTTGCGCCAGAGACTCCAGAAGACCCCCGGCGTCCACTTCACCGTTGACTATCGCCCAGGCCACATCGTCGTGATGGCCCAGAAATCTATGGTCCGCCAGATCGGAAAGATCCACGCCGCCCCCCTGGAGCAGAACTCGCGGCACCAGATAGCCTGAGGTGGAGTCCTTGTCACAGAAGCCGAAAGTCTTGCCTTTAAGGTCAGATACGGCCTGGATCGGCGCGCCGTCGCGCACGGCAATGACGGAATGGTAGAAGGGCTTGTTGTCCCGGAGACCTTTGAGAAAGACCTGGCAGTTGTATTTCTGTCTGGCCATCAGATAGGTCGATGGCGTGAGAAAGGCTATATCCGTCAGCCCGGCTCCAAGCTCATGTACGGCGGTATCGAAATCCTTGGCTACCCGCAGCCTCACAGGCATTTGGAGCTTATTCTCAAGATAATGGGCCAGCGGAGTGAAGCGGATTTGCATTTTGACTTCCGATACGAGAGGCGAAATGCCGATGGTCAGGGTCTTGCGTTTATGTGCCGAGTCAAAGCTCAATACTTCCTTCTGGAGTTCATCGTTGTGCAGGTTCAAGGTACTGACAGCAATGCTCAGATCATCGGTGAGATGAATGTTCTCATCGGTGATCACCTGGATCCGCTGAATTGATCGGGCGATGAGATCGCTTCCATTCCGATGTTCCTGGATCGACCTGCTGATCTTTTTGATCTTGGTGAAAGCATTCTCGATCTCACCGGAGATACGGCCGGTGCCTTTCGATTCTTCTTCCATGGACTTGCGTAGCGCCTGAGCAAAATCGTTGAGTTTTTCCAGCATTTCATCAATGATGGTACCGCCTTTATCCTGCTCCTCAACGGATGTGGTGATTTGGCGGACTCGCTGATTCACGTTCTGAATCTCTGTGTTAATATGATCCATTGATGTGACCTGGTCGATGGCGGCGCTTTCGATTTTCCAGGACATCTCACTTGCTTTCTGCGATTGCCCGACAATCCTTTCCAGGGCGGACTGGGTCTTTTCTGAGAGCCCCACCCCTTCCTGTACCAGCTCCACATTCTGTTTCATGGCCTCGGAGACGGTCTTGGTTTCCGACTGGACATCGGAGATAACTTTCTCAATCTGGTCGATGGACGAAACCGTTCTTTCCGCGAGGCCCTTGATTTGATCTGCCACAACGGAGAATCCCTTACCATGTTCGCCAGCCTGGGACGCAATGATCGCCGCGTTTAAAGCAAGGAGATTGGTTTGTTCCGCCACTTCGTCGATCACGCCCAGAATCTCACCGATTTCTTCGGACCGATTGCTTAAGTTATTCACGAGGGTGTCGGTCTGCTCCACGTTGACTTGGATGCGGTGCATGGCGGCGATGGTCTTCTGAACGGCGGTGACCCCTTCTTCTGAAGTGTCGATGGTACTCTTCTGAGACAGGGCAGCGGACTCCTTGGCCAGCCCTTCCACCTCCTTGATGGACCGGCTGATCCGGGCTGATGAAGAAGTAGTGGATTCAACGGATTTGGCCAGGGAATTCAGACCATCCCGTATGATGCCGATGGCATGGACCATGTCATGGATCGATGATGAGGAGTTTCGGGTGAGAGCGAACAGTTCTTCACTCCGTTCGGAAATACTATGGATAGAGCGGTTCATTTCCTGAATTGAACGGGACGACTCTTCAGTGGAGCGGGAAAGGCTTTCTGTACTGCTGCCGATTTCATTGAGGGTGCTGGTCATCTCCAGAATGGATGTGGATGTTTCGTCTGCGGCGTTCGCCTGAACGCGAGTGCCTTCATATAATTCGCTGTGGCAGTTGCGAATGAGCATGGCCGCATTTTCACAGTTCACGGCTGACAGCCGTATCTTCTGATGAATGTCTTTGTGTTTTTCCAGAAAACAGTTGAAGAGATAGGCGATCTTGGGCAGCGGATA
>CAYUBU010000270.1:0-2887 GCA_964443105.1 uncultured Nitrospirota bacterium | reverse complement strand
TGGTCGTGATCCGCGACGGCAAGGAAGTCGTCAGAAAGACAATCGAGGTCAACGATCCCCTGGTGGTGGACGACATCTACTTTTACCAGTCCAGTTACGGTCAGAGCAGAAGACCGGGCCTCGTTGTCTTCTCCATCACTCAACCCGGTGGAGAGGCGCGGCAATATAGGACACAAGTAAATGGCAAATTTCGAATCGACGGCACGGCCGTCGACGTTCAGGTGACCAGTTTTGTTCCCGATTTCACCATTGTCAACGGCCGGATCACGCAGCGTTCCCCGGAAATGATCAATCCGGCGGTTTACATCACGGCGAAAAATAACCAGAAGGATCTTTTCAGCGGATGGGTATTTCCCAATTACCCCGAGCACAGCGTAGAGACGGGCGACTTCAAATTTGAATTCATAGACTACTGGGGCGGCCAGTACACCGGGCTTCAGGTCGCCTATGACCCGGGCGTGGAGACGGTCTGGATCGGCTGCAGTCTCATGGTCGTGGGTCTTATGATCTCTTTCTTCCATTCCCATCAGAGGGTCTGGGCCCGGGTCCGGGGCAGCCAGGTGGTTCTGGCCGCAAGCACACACAAGAACAGGATGGCCTTTGAAAAGAAATTCAATCACTTGACTGAACAACTGAACAAGGAGTAAGGAGCAGCGCCATGGGGCTTTATGCAACAAGTCAGACCATGTTCAACACCGGAGGGATCTGTTTTCTCATAGCCACGGCCTTCTATATCATCTATCTGGGATCACGAAAAAGTGCCATGGGCAAGGTCGCCACAGGGGCCACCACCATTGGCGTCGTGGCACTGACTATCGGATTGGTCCTCCGCTGGGTGGCTGCGGGGATCTCCCACCCGCCGTTCACAAATCTATACGAAACCCTCCTGTTCTTCGCCTGGGGAATCGCGCTGGTCTATCTCGTGGTGGAGTTCAAATACAAGATCAATATCGCCGGTGCCTTTGTGATTCCCATCTCTCTGGTGGCCATGGGGATCGCTTCTCTCTCCCCCAATAAGGAAATTGAGCCGCTGGTTCCGGCGCTGCAGAGCGCGTGGCTTCATTTTCACGTGGCTGTCTCCTCCGTGGCCTATGCCGCTTTTGTGGTTGCCTTCGGGTTCAGCATTCTCTATCTCCTTAAGGACAAGGTCCCCATGGACGTGTTCGGGATTTTTGTCGCCCTTGCGGGGGCCTTCTCCATGAGTGTGACCAAAATGTCGGTCGTGACGGAGGGGGTCTTCAAGATGCACCAGATGGTGGAACAGGGAGGGAAACTTTATCCCGTTCATATCCCCGGTACCCGTACACCTGTGGAAGTAACAATCCCCGACGTGGGGATGCTGTTTCTCATCGTGTTCGGTATCTATGCACTTTCCATGATTCTATTCATCGTCGCGGCATTTCAGAAACAGAGAAACCTGTCGAAGCTGGGACTCTGGGGGCTGATTGCCGCATTCGTCGTGCAGAGCGCCTCCCTTCTCCTGCTCATTCAGCGGGTACAGGGAATTCCCTCGGTAACCCTTCACTCGAACCCCTATGAACTGACCATGATGTTCATCTCCTGGGGGGCAACCCTGGTTTATCTCATCATCCACTTCACTTACAACGGTTTTGTGGACGCGCTGCCCGAAAAGAAGATCCTCGACAATCTGTCGTACAAGACGATCATGGTCGCCTTTCCCCTGATGACCCTGGTTATCATTACGGGGGCCGTGTGGGCGAATTACGCCTGGGGCACCTACTGGTCCTGGGATCCCAAAGAGACATGGTCCCTCATCACCTGGTTCGTCTACGCCCTCTATCTGCACGCCCGCATTACCATCGGCTGGCATGGACGGCGAACGGCCTATATCTCGATCATCGGTTTCTGTGTGGTCGTATTCACCTTTCTCGGAGTGAACATCGTACTCTCGGGCCTGCACAGTTACGCCTCATGATAGATGATTGGCTTAAAACGGACGTTTCGAGTATGATTGAGGCACAGGCTCTTAATGAGCTTGTGCCGTTTTTTTTTGAGGAAGGATCATGGACGATCTCAAGAAAAGAGTGGCCCACGAAGCGGCCAAGTGCATCCTGTGCGGATCCTGTCAGGCGGTCTGTCCTGTCTATGCCGAGACTCTGGCAGAAGGTGAAGTCGCCCGGGGCAGAATGGCGCTCCTACAGGCAGTCATCTCGGGGGAGCTGGAACTCACCGATCGTCTCAACCGGATTCTTTCGACCTGTATCGGGTGCAAAGCCTGCGCCGCAGGCTGCCCCGCGGGGGCTGCGCCCGATTTGGCCAATCTGGCGGCCAAGATAATTCTGGGAGAAGAGAAGGGTCTCCCCTTTTACAGGCAATTTATCACCCGACAAGTGTTCGCTAGTCCCGGGCTGATGACCGCTTCGTCCCGGGTCGTCCAGGCCCTGGGGAAGGGGGTGTACACGCCGCTTGCCAGGGTCCCTCTTGTCCGCCGTCTTCTCCCCTATATGCGCGACGGGATCCCCCGGAAGCTGCCTCCCGGGGGCACGCCGCCTTTTCACGGCAGAGAGCCTGAAAGTAGGGTCCGTGGTGTTTCGCGGGGACGGGTGGCCCTTTTCCACGGGTGTGCCATCGATCAGATCTATCCCCAATGGGGAGAGAAGGCGATCCGTATTTTAAACGGAGCCGGTTTCGAGGTCGAAATTCCCCATGGGCTCACCTGCTGCGGTGCCCCCCTGCTGTTCACCGGTGACGGCGCCACAGCGAAAGAAATGATGACAAAGAACCTGGCGCTGCTCTCGAGGCCCGATCTGGATGCTGTCATCACCCTCTGTGCCACCTGCGGGTCCACGCTGAAAGAACTCTACCCCAGCTTCCTGGACAATGGCGACGCCCGCCGGCTATCGGAGAAGGTTTTTGATCTCCAGGA
>CAYUBU010000269.1:0-5244 GCA_964443105.1 uncultured Nitrospirota bacterium | reverse complement strand
GGGCCGGCATGGGCGAGCCCAAGTTCCTCTGTCGCGTCGCGCAGCTGTCCGGTTCCGTCGCCGATCAAGGCCGTGGCATGGTCGGCACCGACCAAGTAGAGATCGACGAAGCCGTCCTCATTGAGATCGGTGGCGAGAACGTGTCCGGGAAAGGCCGCGGGGAGATCCTGGAGGATTTCCCCGCCGGTCTCGATGCCCTGATCACGGGCGTGGGGACGGGCGGCCACATCACCGGATGCGCCGCGGCCCTGAAGAGGGAGATGCCCGACCTCCAGGTCATCGCCGTGGAGCCGTCGGCTTCGCCGGTCCTGTCAGGAGGCAAAGCGGGTCCACACAAAATCCAGGGGATCGGTGCCGGCTTCGTCCCCGACGTCCTCAACCGGGGCGTGGTCGACGAGATCGTTCAGGTCAATGATGACGATGCCATGGCCGCGGCCCGGCGCCTCGCCCGGTGCGAGGGGATTCTCAGCGGCATCTCCTGCGGTGCCGCCATGGTCGGCGCACTGAAGGTGGCCCGGGAACTGGGCCCCGGCAAGACCGTGGTCGTCGTCCTGCCCGATACGGGCGAGCGCTATCTGAGTACCGCTTTGTTCAACGAGGAATAAGAAACCGTCCCGGAGCCATAGGAAATGGACCGGTCATGCAAAGGAGTCAACCACTATGGCAGCCAAGAAAGTCCTCCTCAGATTTTCAAACCATCTCATCAGCCAGCCCATCGTCTACCGGCTGGTCAAAGATTACGATCTGACCTTCAATATTCTGAAGGCCCAGATCTTGCCCGACGAAGAAGGCGAGATGGTACTGGAAATCGATGGGAAGCGGGAGCACTACAAGAAGGGGCTCGCTTTTCTCAAGGAGGCCGGCGTCGAGGTTCTGGACATCGACAAAAAGATCATCAAGGAAGAAGAGCGCTGCTACCAGTGCAGCGCCTGCACCGCGGTCTGCCCCAGCGGCGCCATCTCCATGGACCGGAAAACCATGTGGGTCAGTTACGATCCGAAAAAATGCATCGTCTGCGAACTCTGTGTCGGGACCTGCCCTGCCAGGGCCATGCAGGTGGTGATTAAGGAAATCGCATGAGTAGATCTATTACGAGGCCGCATACGACGCTTCTACGACCTCCCATGACGATCACTCATGCAATATATGGGTTAAGTGATTGACAGATCCTCTATGGCCCGGGCATAGGCGTTCCCGGCGATCCGCTCGGGACAGGTATAGATGTTCATGCGCTGCCCCCGGGCAAACCCCACCAGGGTGATCCCCAGCGTTTCCGCTATCTCTATCACCTGATCCGTGGCTGCCGCCCGGGTCACCAGAATCGGAACCCCGCTCCTGGCCACCTTCAGGATGATCTCCGAGCTGATTCTGCCGCTTGCCATAAGGGCCTTGCCGGTGACCGGGATTCCCGCCAGCAGGCAGGCGCCCAGAACCTTGTCCACCGCATTGTGCCTGCCGATATCTTCGGCAAACATGAGAACCGTCTCGCCATCGGTCACGGTGGCGCTGTGGGTGCCTCCGGTGCTGAGATAAGTGGCGGAGCGCTTCTGGAGCGCCTTCATGCTTTCCAGGATCTGTTCCGGGGCCATGGTCACGCTGCCTGAAACCTTGAGTCCCGTCAGGCTGTCCATGACGTCACAGAGGATCGCCCCCCGTCCGCACCCCGACGTCAGGGTAATGCTCTTGACACGCTCTTCCATGTCGATGGTGACACCCGACAGTTCCAGGAGAATCCGGTCCTCCTCTTTTCGAAGGTCTATCTGGCGGATCTGGTCACAGGAGTCAAGAAAACCTTCGGAATAGAGAAAGCCGACGGCCAGCTCTTTTTGCTGAGCCGGGCTGCAGAGCATACTGATCAGCCGTTTGCCGTTGATTTCGATGTGAAGGGAGCGCTCCGGCGTGACCCGGTCCCGGACCGCCGTGAAGGATCCCTTCTGGTACCGGAGGATGGTCCGCTCGGTCGTAAGGTCGGATCGGTCCTGATTCATAGCGTCGTCCCTATTTACGGGAAGTAGACGGTCCGGGCTTCACAGGGCTGCCGGCGTCATGGGGGATCGCTTGAGAAGTTCAATAAACTTTTCCGCGGGCTGGGTTCGAAAAGACTTCTTCTGATAGACCAGGCTGAAATCCCGTTTGAATCGGATGTCCTGGAACCAGAGAGGCCGCAGGACGCCGAAGCGGACTTCTTTCTGGACGGCCCACCCGGAGATGATGGAGATCCCCAGCGCGTTCTCCACGGCGGTCTTGATGGCCTCCGTACTCCCCAGGTACATGACGATGTTCAGATCGTCCACGTTGACCCCCGCCCCTTCGAGGGCGCTTTCGATGACCTGTCGGGTTCCCGAACCTTCCTCCCGCATAATGAAGGGCTGCCGGATGATTTCCTGGATTGAGATATCCTGCCGTTCGGCCCAGGGATGGGATGTGTTGACCACCAGGAGAAGCTCGTCGGACTCCAATTTTTCCACTTCGATGCGGTGGTCCTTGACCTCCCCTTCCACCAGTCCCAGATCGATCTTGGCCTTGAGGAGGCTGTCCACGATGTTCTGGGTGTTTCCCCTTTCAAAATCGATGAGGATGTCCGGATAACTTTTCTTGAATTCCACGATGATGTTGGGAAGATAGTAGGTGGCCAGGGTGGTGCTGGCGCCGATGAGAAGTTTCCCCTTGACCAGACCTGTGGCTTCATTGAGCTCTTTTTCAATGGCCGCGTAGGCGGCGAGGATTTTCTGGGCATGGCGATAAAGAATGGTCCCTGTTTCCGTCAGGGCGACCGCCTTGTTGCTCCGGGTGAAAAGCTTGGTACCGAGCTGTTCCTCCAGGGCCCGTATCTGGAGACTGATGGCCGGTTGTGTCAGAAACATGAGCTTGGAGGCCTGGGAGAAGCTCTTGGTCTCGGCGACAGCGCAAAAGACCTTCAGTTTATGATCATCCATGGGCCACCCGATTAAAATGGCAAATACAGCCATAAGGGAAATTAATAAACTAGCACAGACGGGGGTCGAGATCAATGATAAAAAATACTTATAGGCCTTGCCGCGCGCTATGAATGGGACCAGGGGGCTATTCGCTCTCCGGCTCCGGCTCAGGCTCGGGCTCCAGCGGTTTTCTGCCGAAGAGCCGGGCGAGGACAACGCTGAGTTCATACATGGCGATGAGGGGAATGGCCATGAGGGACTGGGTCAGCGGATCAGGGGGGGTCAGTATGGCGCCGCCGACGAAGAAGAGAAGATAGGCATATTTTCGCCACCGGGAGAGGGAGTCGGAAGAGACGAGCCCGATCTTGCTCAGCAGAACCAGGATCAGGGGGAGCTGAAAGACGAATCCGAAGACCAGAATCAGTCGGATGCAGAAGCTGATGTAACTGGCGATGTTGATGGTGGGCTGGAGCTCGGGGGCGAAATTGATGAAGAACTGGGTCCCATAGGGGAGGATGATGAAATAGCAGAGGGAGGCGCCGAGAAGAAAGAAGACGCTGCCCAGAAAAATGAAGGGGAGGATATACTTGCGTTCCTTGGGCAGAAGTCCCGGGACGACGAACATCCAGACCTGATAAAGGATCACCGGGACGGAGAAGAAAACGCCCGAATAGACGGCCACTTTAATGTGGACAATGAAGGGCTCCATCAGGGTGAAAAACCGGAGCGGCTCGTCCTTGAGGACCGATTGGATCGGAACCTGCAGGAATCGGAGGATCTCGTGACGGAAGAAGTAGGCGCCCACCGTGCCGGCCAGCACCGCGGTCACGATTTTGATGAGCCGCATCCGGAGTTCTTCCAGATGGGCCATGACCGGCATCTTGTTATCCTTGCTCATGAACAGGCCGACCTTTCTTTATGATCCCTGAGCATCCACGGCTTCTCGGGCCGCTCGGGCGATGGCATCAAATTCGTGATCCTGAATGGTGCGAAGGTCGAGAAAAAACCGGTCCCGGAAGATCCGGCCGATGACCGGTGTTTCGGCGGCCCGAAAGGCCTGGTCCAGGCGGTTGACGGAGATGCCGGTCCCCTGAAGGCCGATACCATAGGTGGCAAGGGGCGAATCGGGCAGGGCGCCGCCTCCGACCTGGGAGGTAGCCTCCAGAACGGCGACGTCCAGCCGGCCATCGACCTCGGTGCGTAAGCGCACCGCCAGGGATTCGGCCCGCTCTTTCAGACTGTCGGCGGTGGCCGTCAACATTTGCAGTGTGGGAATCCGCTTCACCGCCGCCTCGGGGTCGAGATATTCACGGAGGGTGCACTCCAGGGCAGCGAGGGTCATCTTGTCGACCCGGAGCGCCCGGGTCAGGGGGTTCTTTTTGATCCTGTCGAGGACCTCCTTTCGACCGACCAGAAGCCCCGCCTGGGGACCGCCCAGGAGCTTGTCCCCGCTGAAGGTGACCACGTCGATTCCTGCCTTCACGCTCTCCTGTACCGTCGGCTCTCTGGGAAGACCATAGGGGGAGAGATCGACGAGGCTGCCGCTTCCCAGATCCTCCATTACCGGGACCGACTTCTCCCGGCCGATTTGCACCAGCTCGGGACCGGTGACCTCCCGGGTGAATCCCCGCATCTCGAAATTGCTCATGTGAACTCTGAGAAGGCACGCCGTCTGTTCGGTGACGGCGTCCCCATAGTCTTTCCGATGGGTCTTGTTGGTGGTGCCGACTTCGATCATGGCGCACCCCGATTTGCGAATGACATCGGGGATTCGGAACGATCCGCCGATCTCCACGAGCTGACCCCGGGAGACGATCACCTCCCTCCCTTCCGCCAGGGTATTGAGGGCCAGGAGCACGGCAGCGGCGTTGTTGTTGACCGCCAATGCTGCTTCGGCACCGGAGATGCGGCAGAGAAGTCCTTCCACATGACTGTAACGGGACCCCCGTTTTCCTTTCCTCAGGTTGTACTCGAGATTGGAGTATTGAGAAGAGACCGCCGCTACCTGGGCCAGAGTGGAAGAATCGAGGATCGATCTGCCCAGGTTTGTGTGGATGACCACCCCCGTGGCGTTGACCACGGGACGAAAATGGTGCCGCTCCAACACGACGGCCGCCCCCTGGATCCGGGGAATCAGTGCTTCCAGCGCCAGGGCGTCCCGGGGGACGGCGACGTCAGCCAGAATTTCCGCCCTCAGTCCGTCGAGCACCTGATGGACCGCGTCCATGACCACCCAGCGGGGGAAGCCCTCCAGCATCTCCCGGAATTGGGGCGCCTGGAGAATGGTATCAACCGCGGGGATCGCTCTGAGCTGCGTTGCGCGCTG
>CAYUBU010000268.1:0-22699 GCA_964443105.1 uncultured Nitrospirota bacterium | reverse complement strand
GTTGTTGCAGAGGGCCGGCAGAAATTGGCGGCTCACGTCGGGATAGCGCCCCTTTTCCACCACCTTGACCCAGGAACGGAATTTGCCGAGGGGCACTTCGTTTTCGCTCTTGCAGGCCACGGAGCAGCTGTGGCAGCCGACACAGCGCCTCAGGTCGATGACCATGGCATACCGTATGGATCTTTCTTTTTTTTCGTGGGAGGACGTTTTTTCGGACATCATCAATCTCCTAAGGAACAAGATTTTTGAACCAGCGGGGTGGCTAGCAAGAGGCTTTGACGACCAATGGAATTGGCGTTTCGGAGGGTGACGGTAGAAAGAAGCGGCGTCTGGAAAACGCTCTTCTACGGACCAACCATCCCCCCCAGATGATCCAAGCGCTCCAATCATTCGCAGTCTAGCATATTTCTTTCTCGTGTCAACGCATTATTTGAGAAAAAATGCTTTGACATGGGGAGAGGCCTCTGCTATAAGAATGCGGATATGAGCATATCGGTGTGATGCCGCTTTTTCGGTGTCCCCCGATGATTCCATAAAGGGGGTGTTGTGATGCATGAAGTCGTCGCTGTTGCCAAGGTCGTGATCTATGCCTTATCCCTGATCGGCATCCTGGTCGTCATGACCATTGCGCTTCTCGGTATTCTCAACGATGATCTGGTTTTCACCGAAAGTACCGTTGAGATCAGAAAAGGGACACTGGGGAAGATCGCCATGAAACTCGCGATCTGCGGCGTGGCCATGGTCGCCTATATGGTTATGATGATCATCATGCGCTGAATCGCCATACCTTCCTGAAAATCGCCTTTCCGAACCCCCTTTCTCCGGCCGTCCGCCCATTCAACATCGACCTAGCCTGCTTGGCACCCGCTGCCTAAGGCCCGTCTACGCCTCCTCATGACAATCATTCACACAATATCCGGGCCGCACAGCGCTCTGGCAGACCATTCTCTGCCGCAGCATCCCCGGGAGATAAATCTGTTTGGAATGTTTTGTCCAGCGGGAGAGGAGCAGATCTGGGAGAGATTTTGAATGGGGTTAAAGCAGAGAAACCCGGCGGGGCACGGTGTTTTACCGTGCCCCGCTGAATCAAATCATTCCTTGTCAAGGCAGTCCAGGCCCCAACCGTTCTTTCAGGCTACCGCTGAAGGAAGGTGTCGGGGTTCTTGTAGTCATGGCACATGGTGCAGATTTCCTGGGCTTTTTCTTCGGTGACAACCCACCCGTGGGGTTCGTGGCAGGTATTGCACTCGGCCCCCACCGTGTTGATGTGCAGATCGTGCTGGCCCACCTTCTGGATACCCCGGTGGCACGAGAAGCAGTGGCTCTGATCGGGCTTGACCTGGCCGTGGGGTAGGTGGCAGGTGTGGCATTCGAACTGCATGGCACCGTCATCGGGGAATTGGACCCCCATGTGGGACGCTTTTTCCACCATCTCAGGAGTCGGTGAGAAATAGCGTGTGTCGGCGGTTTTGGGGGCCAGGGCGATCTTAGCCCGAATTTCCGGGTTGCCGTGACAGGTGAGGCATTTTTCCCGGTTGGGCAGGATATCTTCGGTCTTGTCGGTGTGGCAGGCGAGACAGGCCAGGCCTTCCATCCCCAATCCGTGCACGTCCTTTCCTTCATGGCATTTGAGGCAGAACCGCTCACTGGGGAGGAACTCGTGGAGGCCCGCCTTGTCGTTTTCAATATACCCGTGGCAGTCGGCGCACTCGATCTGCTCAATAAAGACGTGCTTGGCGTGGCCTCTCGATTTGGCGATATTGGCCGCATTTTCAAAATCTTCCTTCTCTTCCCAGTGGCACTGGAAACACATCTTCCACGGCACCACCACCTTGCCGTGGCGGTCACTGACGGACTCGGGATTCTTCAAAATCGTCATGAGCAGCATCCGGTTCTGCTCACTGGGTGTTGCATAGTGGCATTCGTGACAGTTGATGTTGTTGTGGACGCTGTTTTCCCAGGCGTCGTATGCCTCCTGCATCAGGTGACAGCTGACGCAGAACTTGGGGTTGTTTTCGGTGAAGTCGTGGACCTGAGAGGCCGTTGCGGCGCCACCGATGACGATTACCAGGAGCAGCAGCACGATGATCATGCGCCCCTTTGCGGTAAGCTTCTGCTTGAAAATGTTCATAAAAACCTCCGGCTGATCCTATTGTAAGACCTAGTCGTGTTCCCTCGGACGGTCAGGCATATTATGATACTTTAATATTCAAATCAAGTGAAAATATGCCTTGGAGAGGGGGCTGGAAAGAATTTCTTGACCTGATAGGAAGTAAGAGGTAGTCTGTGACCGCCAAGGACGGGACCTTCCCCCTTAATTGACTCCGCTAGAAAACCCCGTTTCCAAACATGTTCCCGATACACGTTCCCTGCGAATTATGATAGGTTAGGGGCCATGCCCCTTTTGGGAGGCAAATCGGTTGCCCGAAAAGAAAGGTTTTTCCATCAAGGAGTGGCCTGAGGACGAAAGGCCCCGGGAGCGGCTCTGTCAGAAGGGGCCTGAATCGCTGTCCGATGCCCACCTCCTGGCCATTCTTCTGAGAACCGGGAGTCGGAGCAAGAGCGCCGTCACGACGGCCATGGAACTGCTGGCCCGTTTCAGGAATCTGAGAGAGATGAGCCAGGCGGGGCTTCTTGAATTCACCCGGGTACCGGGCATCGGGAAAGCCAAGGCCGCCCAGATCGCGGCGGCGATGGAACTGGGAAGACGGGTCCAGGCGTTTCCCCTCCGGGAAGGCGCCCGGATACGGGGAAGCCGGGACGTCTTCGAGTCCTGCGGTCCTTATATGCGGGACCTGAAAAAAGAGGTTTTCCGGGTCGTTCTTCTCAATGGCAAGAACCGGGTGATTCGGACCGTCACCATTTCCCAGGGCAGCCTGACGTCTTGTCAGGTCCATCCCCGGGAAGTTTTTGTGCCGGCAGTCAAAGAGTCGTCAGCGGCCATCCTGCTGATTCATAATCATCCCAGCGGCGATCCCGCGCCGAGCCGGGAGGACATGGAACTGAGCCGGCGGCTTGTTGAGGCAGGGGACCTGATGGGGATCAAGGTGCTGGATCATGTGGTGGTCGGCGACGGCCGCTTCTTCAGTTTTGTGGATCACGGCCTTATGAAGTAAGAGAGCTCGGGGACAATAGAAGGGAACAAAGTGGCGGAAGATAGCCAAATTGCCAAATTTCGGGATGCCTACACGGCCGTCATCAGGAAACGGCTTGAGGCGGAGGGGCTTGTTGATCTCACCGATGCTGAGCGGTCGCACTATGTACAAGTCCTCAAGGAGATGCTCGAGGCGGAGCGCGAGGCCATCAAGGCGATTCATCTCGGTGGTGCCGGCGGTGCGGAAGTCGTCTATCGAACCACCGCCTGGACCGACGCCCTCCTTATCGAACTGTTTCACGGTGCCCGGCAGCTCTGCGGGTGGACGGAGGCAGAGGTTCCCTCGGTACTCCTGGCCATCGGCGGATACGGGCGGGGAGAGTTGAACCCTTACTCGGACCTGGATGTGATGTTCCTGACGGACAAAAGGATCGAAGCCGGCAGTCGGGAACTTTCGGAATGTTGTCTATACCTGATGTGGGACCTGAACCTGGATATCGGTCACAGCATTCGCAGTATCCCCGACTGTCTCACCCTGGCGGCATCCGATGTTCAGGCCAAGACGTCTCTGATCGAATCTCGATACCTCGCGGGAAATCGGTCCGTTTATGACCGGTTTCTCAAGGAGGCTCTCGTCAAAATCCTCCACCGTGACGCCGCCGGCTATCTCAAGGTCAAGATCGGGGAAGTCGGCGAACGTCATAAGAAGTTCGGCGGTTCTCTCTACATGAAAGAACCGCACATCAAGGAGGGGGTGGGGGGGCTGCGGGACATTCATACGGCGTTCTGGAGTGCCAAAGTCAAGTATGAGGTGGAATCTTTGGGCGCTCTCAAGGAACGGGGCGTGATTTCAGAGAAAGAGGGAGAGATACTGCGGCACGCCCTTGAATTTCTCTGGAAAGTTCGGAATCATTTACATTATTTGAGCGGCAGGCGCAGCGACCGCCTTACCGTTGACGTTCAGGAAGATGTGGCATCGTACTTTAAGTATCGGGATTTAAAACACCTCCTTGGTGTTGAGCGGTTCATGCGGGTCTACTATCTCCATGCGAAAAATGTCCGCTATTTTACGGGTCTCATCATCAACCGTTGTGCTCCATCGCCGGCGAAACGATTTTTCTTATTCCCCCATCGGATCAAGAAAGTGGGCGGGGGGTTTTCCATTGCCGGTGAGCAGCTCTGTGTCCCCGAAAAGAGAAAGAACTTTTTCCGGGAGGATCCCCACCGGCTCATACAGGTTTTTGCCCTCGCCCAACGATATGCCATTCCCATAGCCGATGGGACCAAACAGCAGATCGTGGCCTCCCTCAGGCTGGTGAACGATGGGTTCCGCAGTTCCGACGCCGTTCGAGAGACCTTTATGCAGATTCTCTGTGCGGCAAACGGGGTTGTTGCGGCTTTGAGGCAGATGCACGAGGTTCGGTTTCTCGGTAAGTACATACCGGAATTCGGCGCCCTCACAGCCCTGGTGCAGCATGAACTTTACCATGTTTATACCGTGGATGAGCACACCTTGAATGCCCTGGAATATCTCGAAAGGCTCCATGGGACGCCCTATCCGGAGGACCGGTTTTATGCCGAGCTTCTCCGAAAGGTCAGCAACCGGGAAGTGCTTTACCTGGCATTGCTGCTTCACGATATCGGCCGGGCCATGGGGCACGGACATGTTAACCGGGGCGGCAAGGCGGTTGCTGTCATTACGCACCGTATGGGCCTCTCCAAGGAGACGGGCAAAACCATTGAATTCCTGGTCAGAAACCATCTTGTCATGACCCACCTTTCCCAACGGCGCGATATCCATGACTTCAAGCTCGTCGCCCAGCTCGCGAGAGCCGTCGGAAATGCCGATCAACTTCGCATGCTCACGCTGTTGACCTACGGCGATATCCGGGGCGTGGGTCCCGCCGTGTGGAATGACTGGAAAGACACGCTTCTAAGAGAGTTGTTCATCAGGACCGAAAAGCAGCTGGTGTCACCGTCCGTCGAAGCCGCCACAGAGGCTTTGTCAGCCCATTTAGAGCGCATTCAGGAAAGGATCGCCGAAGAAGGGGCCGCTCTCTTCGGCGAAGACGAGACGGCAAAAATCGTTCGGACCCTCCCCGATCATTATCTTCTGTCAACACCCCACGGGGTGGTCATGACCCATTTGGCCATGATCCGCGAAGCCGAGTCCGCAGGGCTGGTCACCCGGTGGAAACACGATCCCGACCGGGGCCATTCGGAACTCTATATCTGCGCCTACGATTCCGATGCCCCCGGTTTTTTCTCCCGCATTGCAGCCGTTCTCGCCGCCCGGGGAATCAACATTCTCGGGGCCCGCATTTTTACAACGACCCAGGGTATTGTCATCGACACCATTCAGATTGAATCTCCCGGTGAAACCGAGCGGGCAGACTGGGCCTATTGGCAGGATGTGGCCCGATCCATCCGGTCGGTGATCCAGGGGGTCGATCGGGTGGAAAAGATCCTTGTGGAACACCGGCCACCGTCTTACCTGCGAAAAAGGCGGGGCCGGAAACTTCCCACACGCATTGAATTCGACAACGCCGTCTCCGAATCCCGCACTGTGATCGATGTTTCCACCGAGGACCGGATCGGTCTGCTTTTTAGGGTGACGTCATGCCTTGCCCAGCAGGGTGTGCAGATCCATTCGGCCAAGGTGGCCACGGAAGAGGATCGGGCCATTGATGCCTTTTACGTGGCCGACATTTTCGGTCTCAAAATCACCGACGAACCGAAACTGGCGGCCATCAAAACGGCACTCCTCGAGTCTTTGAAGGGCGAGGGGCTCTGAGACTTCGGTGTTTTTGGCACGATATCACCTTGACCCTCCTGGAAATTTCGTGTAGATTTTCAAAGGAATGTCACAAAAAACCAGGCATTTTTCTCAACAAGCTCGAAACATGTTTTCGTTCTGTAATCGGGGATGAGGACTTAGGGGTAAAATCCGTGCGATTGCAACGAACATTCAGAATGAAGGAGGTGCTCGCCGTGGTCATGGCCGGCGGAAAAGGGCGCCGCCTTTATCCGCTGACCGTGGATCGGGCCAAGCCTGCCGTCCCCTTTGGAGGCAAATACCGGATTATCGATTTCACCCTCAGCAACTGCATTAATTCAGCTATCAAGAAGGTCTTTGTCCTCACCCAATACAAGTCCTATTCACTTGAAAGACACATCCGATACGGCTGGGGTTTTCTGAGCAACGAACTTCATGAATTCGTGGTTCCCATTCCCCCGCAGCAGAGAATCGACGAGAGCTGGTACCAGGGGACCGCCGATGCCATTTACCAAAATCTTTATTCCATCGACAAAGAAAAAGCCGAATACCTTCTGGTGCTGTCGGGAGATCACATTTACCGCATGGATTACGGAGACCTCATCAGCTACCACGTGAGGAAGAAAGCCGATGTGACCGTAGGGGCGCTGGAGATCGAGAAGCATGAGGCCAGTCAGTTCGGCGTGATCGAGGTGGATGAGGACAACAAGATCATCGGATTTCAGGAAAAACCGAAGGACCCCAGAACCCTGCCCGGCGACGGGGACAAAGCTCTCATATCTCTGGGTGTTTACGTATTCAGCATGCAGCCTCTCGTTGAAGCGCTCAAGAGGGACGCCGAGGACAAGAAGTCAGATCACGATTTCGGAAAGAATGTGATTCCCGGGATGGCCAAAACCAGCGAGGTGTATGCATACAATTTTAAAGACAAGAAGACCGGGAAGTCGGCCTACTGGAAGGATGTGGGGACCCTCGATTCCTACTGGGAAGCCCACATGGACCTTGTTTCGGTGAGTCCCGTCTTTAACTTATATGCCCCTGAGTGGCCGATCCGGACCTTTCAGGGGGTGGAGCCGCCGGCCAAGTTTGTTTTCGCCCAGGAGTACGACGACGGCAGGCTGGGGATAGCCCTCGATTCCATCGTCTGCGGAGGCACCATCGTCAGCGGCGGCAGGGTGCAGAACTCAGTGCTCGGTCCCAATGTGAGGGTGAACAGTTTCTGCAGTGTCATCGATTCCGTGGTCATGGAGAATGTGGACATCGGAAGGCACTCGCAGATCAAGAAAGCCATCATTGAAAAAGGGGTGAAAATTCCACCCAACGCCATTGTCGGCTACCATCCGGAAGAGGATGCCCGCCGTTTCTACATGACCGAATCGGGAATTACCGTCATTACCCGAGAGCATAAATTTGCTTAGCGGGGCGCTATGCGACGGAAGAAAGGTGCATTCCCTTCCAGCCAGGCCTGATGCTGATCCGTAGGACCGCCCATGGATGAGATCTTGCCGGAGCCCCCTGCAAAAGGACGGAAGGCTTGCCGTGAGACGGACGCATGAATCTTCGCAGGATGGGTCGGTATTTTCATCTTCGCTTCCTGCGCATGCGGAGCGACCCCTCTGAAATTTCCCGGGGGCTGGCCATTGGGGTTTTTTGCGGGATGACGCCGCTGCTGGGGCTGCACATGGTGCTGGCCGTGGCCCTGGCCATGTTTCTTAAAGGCAACAAATTGATGGCATTGGCCGGTGCATGGGTGGGTAACCCCTTGACCATGCCTGTTTTCCTGATTCTTGAATACAAACTTGGCCGCTGGATCATGGGGGCCAGTCCCGCCCCCGTGCCGCAGCTCTCCCTCGGAGTCGGTGATGCCTTGAAGGGCAGCTGGAAGATGATGGCCCCGTTGTTTCTGGGCAGTCTTATTCTGGGAGGGGCGGCGGCGCTCTTGACGTATGCGGCGGCCAAGCCGCTGGTACGCGCCCTGAAATACCGTTTGAAGGAAAGACGGAGTGCCCCATGACCCGAGGAATCCCCCCGTGGAATCTTGGCGGTTTCTGCATGATGATATTCTATCTGGTGTCGTCAAAGCGGATGGACGAGTTTGTGCCCGCCCCTCTGGAGGTGGCGGAAGTGCTCCCCGGTGTTACCCTGGGTGGTCTGTATGCAGCCTTCTATGAAACCGGGGATTTTGGTGCCCTCAGCGAGTTCAGCGTTTCTCCGGCCCTCGTCCGCTACAAGCACAAGCGAGGCTTCTATATTCCCTACTCCCTGGCCCAGGCGGAAGACGGGGTGACGCAGCCCAAAGGGGCCTGGGGGATGAAAAAGGGATGTGCCCGATTCCGGTGGGAGAAAGGCCCGTCCCGATGGGTGCTGCACGTGGTCTGTGACGGTAAGGAGATAGCGGAAATCGGGCTTCGAACGGGGGCTGTTGCCTTTCCCATGCGGATCGGGTTTTCATTCTTTCATCTCCGCGGCAGCGGTGTCTTTTCCTACCACGCGGACTATACGTCCAAGGTTCGGATCGCTTCGTCGACGGTAAGAATCCCCGATGACAGCCCCCTGGCTCTCTACCGATTCAGACGTAAGTTGATTACCACCGCCTGGGAGTCGACAAAAATTGTCCTGCACGCGCCGGAATCGGATAAGAATATTGTTTTCTCTCAAGGGGCCTCGGAAGGGATCTTTCAGGTTGGTGAGGATCGAATCCCCCTATGCGGCCTCAAGAAGGGTGCGGAGGACCGGATATCCTGGAATCGGCCCTCTTAAGACCGTGCCTGGAACGGGGCGGGGGCGAAGAAGCAATATGGCGAGGCGGCTTCGGGCGCTCTGATACCAGCAATTGACAAGTGACGGCAGAAGATCCGGCTGATGAAACCCGATCAATTCAGAAAACAAATCATGCAGGGGGATGTGCCCGCCGTCTGTCTCCTCCACGGTGAAGAGGCGCTTTTTATTCGGGAGACACTGGCGCTGATCCGTAAGAAGCTTTTTTCAGGGCCCGGGGAGGAGGCAAACGCCGAGACTTACTACGGTGATGATGTGGATCCGGCCGCGGTGCTCCAGTCCTTGAGCACCCTATCTCTCTTTGCGTCTAAACGGCTGGTCGTGGTTAAAGAAGTTGAGCGCATGGGGGAGCGAAAGCGGGCGTTGTTTCTGGACTATCTGGATAGTCCGGCACCGCAAACCTATCTGGTTTTTACCGCCGGGAAAGCGGATATGAGGACCAAGTTTTTCTCCAGACTGCAGAAGAAATGGCCCGCCGTCCGATATTATCACCCCTACAACTTGTACGAGGTAGAAAAGTGGATTCGTTTGACTGTGAAACAGAGCGGTTTTTCAATTGACGTCGCCGCGGCCCGTCTGCTGACCGAAGGGCATGGCCGAGAGCTCTCGGTGCTCCGTAACGAACTGGACAAAGTCATGCTCTACAAGGGGCGTGCCGGGAATATCACCGTCTCTGACGTGGCGGCCGTCTCGGGTCAGTCGCGGGAGTTTAACCAGTTTGAACTGGCTGACGCCGTCGGCGACCGTGACGTAGAGCGTTCTCTGGGTATGATCAACCGCCTTTTTCAGGACGGGGTTCCCCCCATCCTCATTTTGGCGGCCCTGACCGCTTTTTTTCGCAGGTTATGGGCCGGAAAGACTTTGGAGAGGGAAGGGCGGACAGATCGGGAAATTCTGTCGGCCCTGCAGATCAGGTTTAAAGGGGAGAAGTTCTTAACTCAGCTCCGTGGATTTGAACAAAGGGAGCTTGAGATGATCTATCCTGGTTTCGTCCGTATCGATGAAGCAATCAAGACGGGGTCCAGCCACCCGGAACTGATGCTGGAAACGCTGATCCTGCGGATTTGCCAGCGTAAATTCCTTACGCCCCTGCGGCCAGCTGATTGACTTTTTTCGTCAAATTGGATTTCTTCCTGGCGGCTTTGTTCTTGTGGATCAGGCCCTTCGAGGCGATCTTGTCGAGCAGACGGACCGAGACCAGAAGCCTGCTCTGCGCCTCTTCAGAGTTGTTTTCGGCAATAGCCTCTTCCAGTTGCTTGAGCGTGGTCTTGAGACGGGACCGCTGCTGCCTGTTTCTCTCATTGCGCTTTATGTTCTGCCGCGCCCGCTTCATTGCCGATTTGTGATTAGCCAATACGTCGACCTCCCTTACAATTTACAAAAGAAGATATATAACATCAGAGAAAAAGTCTTGTCAAGCTTTTCTTCTTACCGGCTTTTGCGCCCCCGTCAGGGCCTTGAGCTGTTCTAACTCCCACCCGTCGAGTTGCCTGAATTTCCCCACGCCCAGGTCACCGAGCCGTAAGGGGCCGATACCGACACGCTTGAGCTTGAGCACCGAATGACCGATTTGGTCAAACATCCGGCGGATCTGCCGTTTCTTCCCTTCGTAGAGGACGACCTCCACCGCGGTATTGGCCTGGAAGAATTTGAGCACTTTGATTCCCGCCGGTGCCGTCATGCCATCGGCAAGTCTGAGGCCTTGCCGCAACTTGTTTAACTTTTCCGGTGCCGGCTTTCCCTTCACTTTCACGTGATAGACTTTGGCGATATGACGGCCGGGGTGGGTAATACCGTGAATGAGTTCCCCGTCATTGGTGAGCAGCAGGAGTCCCTCCGTATTGTAGTCCAGCCGGCCTACGGGTGCCACCCGCTGCCGTATCCCCCGGAGCAGAGAGGCGACGGTCGGTCTGCCTTCGGGGTCACTCATGGTGGTCACGTAACCGGTCGGTTTATTGAGGGCAAAATAAATCTTTTTCACCCGGGGGTTGATCAGTTTCCCCCGAACCTTGATATGATTCTGCTCCGGGTCGACCTTGGTCCCCAGCTCCACGACGACTTGCCCGTTGACAGTGACCAGGCCCTGCTGAATCAGCTTTTCGGCCTCTCGCCGGGAAGCGATGCCCGCATTGGCAATGATTTTTTGCAGCCGCTCTTTCCGTTCCATGGTTGCCGTTGATTCCCCTGTAATCAATCCTTCTTTGACTTTAAACAGGTTGTGGTGCTATGATACCAAGAGCTTAAGACAGTGTCTGAAAAAGGGTGACGGCATGGCTTTTATTCGGGGCAACCCCCTTGCGGTTGCCAAGGAAATCGCGGACGGTTATATCTTTGTGAATCCGATTTTCTTCAAGAAATTTGACGAGTCGGATTACAAGGAACTCTACCAGAACCTCCTAAAGGTCCAAAAAATGGTTCGTGCCGACAGCCCTTCCCAGAAAGACCATGGGGCTGTCAGGCTCCGCAACATGCGCCTCCAGCGCCTCAACAACAGCATGATCGTTCTCAAGCATCAGTGCCGGCTCAAGAAAATCATGCTCTGACTGTCAGGGCCGGTCTCCCTCCGCCTCCTCTTTTACCGGCTTTTCGGTTCCTCCAGGCTCATCCCCTTGCAGGGAGGGGCCGGCGTCGTTTTCCTCCGCCTCTGATTCAACCGCCGCTTCGTGCTCCTCCAGTATTTCCTGGAATTCCTTGAGTGTGGGGAGATCTTTCAGTGATCGCAGACCGAAGTACTCCAGAAACTCGCGGGTCGTGGCATACATGATGGGATTGCCAACAGCATCCATCCGTCCCGCGACTTTGATCAAGGCTCGCTCCAGAAGGGTCTTGATCACCCCCGAGCAGTTGACGCCCCGAATCGCTTCCACCTCCGGCGTGGTGACCGGCTGCTTGTAGGCGATGATGGCCAGAGCCTCGAGTGCCGCAGGGGAGAGGCGGACTTTCCGGGGACGGTTCAGTTTGCGTATCCAGGGGCCCAGATCTTTCCGGGTGACCAGACGGTAGCCTCCCGCCATTTCAACCAGCTGCAGCGCGCTCCCGGCCTCTTCCAGCCACTTTGCCAAATCGGCAATACCTTTCTTTACGGCCTGCCTGTCAAGGCCTTCAGGTTCCAGTATTTCCTGAATCTTCTGCAGCGGCAACGGGGTGTCGGAGGCGAAAATCAAACCTTCCATCAGTCTCACACATTCCTGTTCGTTCATGATCCCTCCGATAACCCGGCATCCGGCGGCGGCCCTGACTCTCTCTCCCTGTTGTCCTCCACCATGGTGACAGCCTTCTGGACGCGAATCCTTCCGAATCGCTCGGTCTGTTCTATACGAACAAGCCGCAGGCGAATGATCTCAAGAAGAGCCAGGAAGGTTACAATGATTTCTTTCTTGGTCGGCGCGTCGAGAAAGAGCTCTTCAAAAACGATGCTGCCCCGGTGCTCCAGGGTTTCCATGATGGCGGCGATCTTTTCCTTGATCGACATGGTTTCCACGGTGATCTCATAGAAGCCGTCAGCCGATGGTTTGTTGAGCACTTTTCGAAACGCCTCGATTAGATCGAGGAGATTGAGGTTTACCAGGACAAGTTCCTGCTCCTGCTTCACATCGTCCTGAGCGCCCATGCCGTAGGCGTCGAACCAGAGATTCTCCTGGGATTTAAGTTCCTGGGCGGCCTCCTTGAATTTCTTGTATTCCAGCAGCCTCTGAACCAGTTCTTCCCGGGGATCCTGTCCGGGATCTTCGTCTTCGCTCCCCGGTTCCGGGGGCAGAAGCATCTTCGACTTGACTTGGGTCAAGGTGGCCGCCATGACGAGGAAATCGCCGACCCTGTCTAGATTCAATGTCTTCATCAGGTCGAGATAATCGAGATATTCCCGGGTAATCAAGGCGATGGGAATATCATAGATGTCGAGCTCGTGCTTCCGGATCAGGTGGAGCAGAAGATCCATGGGCCCTTCAAATACGTTTAGTTTAACTTTGTAACTCAAGATAACCTCGACTAAATCTTCATCTGTTCTCGAACCTGCGCCATGGTCTCGGCGGCCGCTTCGGCTGCTCGAGCCGTACCCTCTTCTACAATTTCCTCTATTCTTCTACGGTCATTGGCCAGGAGCGCTCTTTTCTCATGAATCGGCTTCAAAAGTCCCATCAGGCCGTCGGCCATAATGCTCTTGCAGTCGACGCAGCCGATTGCGGCTGTGCGGCATTGTTCAGCAATCCGGGTAATCACGTCCTTCTCGGAGAAGAGGTTATGGTACGCGAATACGGGGCAGACCTCGGGATCGCCGGCGTCGGTCAGGCGCTTGCGCTGGGGATCGGTCATCATGTTCCGCACTTTCTGCCGAACCACATCTTCCCCGTCGGACAGATAGATGCAGTTGTCATAGCTCTTGCTCATTTTTCTTCCGTCGGTGCCGGGGAGTTTGAGAATCTCCGTATGAATCGCCTGGGGTTCGGGAAAAACCTCGCCGTAGAGATGATTGAATCGCCGGCCGATCTCCCGGGTGAGTTCCAGATGGGGCAGCTGATCCACCCCCACCGGCACCTTGTGGGCCTTGTAAATCAGAATGTCCGCCGCCTGCAGTACCGGATATCCCAGAAAGCCGTAAGTGGTCAGGTCTTTACCCGTCAGCTGCTGCTGCTGCTCTTTATACGTGGGGCATCGCTCCAGCCAGGGCAGCGGCGTGATCATGGAGAGGAGGACATGGAGAACGGCGTGGTCGGGAATTCGGGATTGGATAAAGACGGTCGCTTTCTCCGGGTCAATGCCCGAGGCGAGCCAGTCGAGGAGCATCTCGTCGATATTTTCCCTGATTTCCGTTGTGTTGGCATAATCGGTGGTCAGGGCGTGCCAGTCGGCCACAAAGAAGAAACATTCATATTCTTGCTGCATCGCCTTCCAGTTCTTCAGGGCACCCAGGTAATTGCCAAGATGGAGCTTTCCCGTGGGGCGCATACCGCTCAGAACCCGTTCTTTGCTCATGCTCTCTCCCTGCGATTTATAATCCCAGCAGGATTGCCGTGATCCGATCCACAAATGGCCAGAATATGTAGTTTAGTGTGCCCGACATGATCAGCAGCACTAGAATGACCATGCCGTATCGTTCAATTTTCGAAAACCACAAAGCCTGCTTCGGGGGCAGAAGCCCCACCATGACCCGCCCGCCATCAAGAGGGGGGAGGGGGATCAGATTAAAAAGCATCAGAATCACGTTCACCACGACACTGACACCTGCCATGAGGACCAGGGGCGTGGCCACCAGAAGCGCTGTGGATCCCTGTCCCACAGAGGGGATCTGCAAGGTGCTGATGAAGATCTCGAAAACCGTCTTCAGCGGCGGGAAAACGGTGATGAGAGTGGCATAGAGAGCGGCACTGACCAGCGCCAGGCTCAGGTTCGTGGCAGGACCGGCAGCGGCCACATAAATCATCTCTCTTTTGGGGTGCCTCAAGTTACCGAAATTGACCGGCACCGGTTTGGCCCATCCGAAAAGAAACCGGGACCCCATGGCAATAAGGAATATGGGGAGCAGGATCGTGCCGATGGGATCAATATGGGGGATCGGGTTAAGCGTCAGCCTCCCCATCCGCCGTGCGGTGCTGTCACCGAACTTTTCAGCCACCCACCCGTGGGCCACCTCGTGGAGGATGATAGCGAAAATGATCGGAGGGGCCATAACGACCGCCGTCCGGGCGATTTGGACTATGTCCATTCATATCCCTTTGATTATAAAAAGATTATCTGAGGAGCCAACTCAAGGGTCTTGCCATTTTGCACCGAACGAAACTACCAGAAGGGAGATTTAATGTCAACGATTATATCCTGGAAGGGAGGGGGCGAAGGACGGCATAGGCAGCCACGGTAGACCGGTGGGCAAGGGGTTCCCGATGATATCAGGGGTTGAAACTGAGGCGGCCGCTTTGAATCCCTTTGATTGCCGTGAGGTGCTGCTTGCGAACAGCCTTCTCCAGACTCTCTCCGTTGTCCTCCGTTTCCGCCAACTCGGGATAGACCATCTTCTTTGCAAAAAGGATTTTTCCTGCCGAATAGACCGAAGTTTGAATCATTCCCGACTGGCTCAGTTTTTCGGTGAGAATGTGGAGGGGGTAGTTCTCGTACTCGATGTTATCCATACACCAAACCTCTTTGCGCTGCCGACGGGGGGCGTCCTCCAGGACGGCACTCTCCTCAATGGCAGGCTGGACCCCTTGAGGGGCAATCTCCTGCTCAAAAATCCTGTGGGCGATAAGGCTCAGCTGTTCCGTCGCTTTCCCGTTGCTTGGATCCAGGGTGAAAGGCCGGAGGCGAAGGGTGGCATCTTTAATCCCCGCACTGTATTCAAGGGTGCCTAGAAGTTTCGGGCTAACGCCCGCGAACTTTTGACTCACCGAAGCAACCACATGGGCCGCCCGTTCGTCATCCACCCGATCCACCATGTTGACGATGATCCGGGGTGAAAAGCGCTCCATCAGTCTTGTGATGACTTCCTCGTAATAATGGTCAACCCGGTAGATCCGCTCCAGGAGGTCCGGAATGGAGCAGACCGTATCCCGGGTCCGGCGGTGGGTGGCCGCGTGGATCATATAGGAAATCAGGCTGTTATTGGGAAAGGCCTGCAGAATTTTGCGGAAGACCGCCATTTTGAGAAATTGATAGGCGTTCTGAATCGATGAAGGGTCGTTGGTGGCCACCACAATGCCATGGTCCGAGAGCAGGAAAAGATCAAGCGCTTCGGGGCTGATGCCCGCACCGAGATCGATGATGAGGATATCCGTATCGAGATCGGCGATCCCGCCCTGAATCTTTCTGCTGAGCTGTATTTTGTAATCGGGGTAGGCCGGCAGCACGCGGCTCCCTCCGATGAGGGAGAGTTCGGGGATCGGCGTCTCTTCAGCAAGCTGGGAGAGATGGCTGGCATTGCCTGTGAGAAGGTCGTTCAGTGTCTTCTTCAGATAGGGAACGCCCAGGGCTGTATGAAGATTGGAGGCCCCGAGATCGGCATCCAGCAGGGTCACCCTCTGGTTCAAACGGGAAAGAAGTATTCCCAGATTTGCGGCGAGCATGGTTTTTCCCACGCCCCCCTTACCGCTTCCGATCGGCAGGATCTGCATCTACTGTTTCCTCCCGGACTTAAGGCCATTAATTAATTGTCTTGAGCTAAGATACGGGAAAGAACACCGTAATGTCAATCATTTTCCTCGAAAATCTCAATGAGAAAAGAGATTGTCGACCCGCCTCGGTGACGGGGGCACCTGCCTGCCGTATATCACCTTGACATCGTCACAACCAGACATTATGATGCCGAAACTTGCGTGGTGCGCACCTTATCTTCCAATCCTGAAAACCTGGAGGCATCTATGTATATCGAGCAGCCCATGGCCTACTATATCGACAAACTGGCGTCCCGGTCTCCCGAGCCCGGCGGCGGAAGCGCTGCCGCGCTGGTCGGCAGCGTGGGGGCAGCCCTGGTCGGTATGGTGGGCAACCTGACTCTGGGAAAGGAAAAATATCAGAGTGTTCAGGGCGGGATCGAGGCATTGCTCGCAAAGACCAAAAAGGTGCGTGCCGACCTGCAGCGCCTGGTCCAGGAAGATACGGAAGCCTTTGCCGCGGTATCCGAGGCGTACAAGCTTCCCAAGGCGACGGAGGAGGAGAAAAAGATCCGCTCCGCCCGAATTCAGGAGGGGCTCAAAGGGGCGGCGACCAAAGTGCCTTTTCAGATTTGCGAGAAGAGCCTCGAGGTGGCCCGTCTCAGTAAGACGGCTGCTGAAATCGGCAATGTCCAAGCCGTCAGTGACGCCGGCGTGGCGGCGCTCTTTGCTCACGCCGCGGCCCAGGCGGCGGCCATGAACGTTAAAATCAATCTCAATTCCATTCGGGATGAAGCCTTCACCGCTGCCAAGTGGGAACGGGTCCAGGCCATTCTCAAGGAGACGGCGAAGCTCAAGGAGCAGGTGGTTGCCATGACCTATGAAAAAATGTAACAAAGGCTTTCAGCCTGACCGTGCCTTTACGTGAAGAGGTGACACCAGGATAAGCATCGACCAACAGAAAAGGGAGGAGACAGATTATGCCGGCCAAAGTCATCGATTGTGTTGCCATTGCCAATGAACTGAAAGAGGAGATCAAAGCCGAGATAGCTGAGCTGAAGGGGAAGGGGATTGCGCCGGGTATCGCAACCCTGCTTGTGGGCGATAACTTTGGCGCCAAGATGTATCGGGGGCAGGTAGAGAAATTCTGCGCGGAAGTCGGATTCAACTATGTAGATGCCAACCCCGCCGTGGACGCCACGGAACAGGAAGTCATGAATGTGGTCAAGGAACTGAATGTCGATTCCACTGTCAGCGGTATTCTGCCCCTTCGACCATTCCCGGACCATATTGCCGACTCGGTGGTCATCAACAGCATTGACGTCAACAAGGATATTGACTGTTTCCACCCCTACAATATGGGGAAGCTGACCCTGGGGGAGGTGACCTTTGCCCCTGCCACACCGGCGGCGTGCATCGAGATTCTGGAACGGCAGAAGGTGAATTTCGAAGGGGCTGAAATCGTTGTGGTGGGACACAGCAATATTGTCGGTAAGCCGGCCATGCTCCTCAGTTTGAATCGTAATGCCACAACCACCAACGTCCACGTTTTCACCGCCCAGGCGGGCAACTCTGACAAGCATACCACAGGCGCCGACATTCTCATCGTGGGGGCCGGCGTGCCGAATCTGATCAAGAAGCATCAGGTTAAGAAGGGGGCCATTGTGATCGACGTGGGGATCAACCGGGTCAAGGTCCTCGATGACAAGGGGGAACCGGTGCTGAACGAAAAAGGGAAACCCAAGACCAAGACCGTGGGCGATGTGGCCTTCGACGAGGTCTGTGAGGTGGCGTCAGCGGTGAGCCCGGTCCCCGGTGGGGTGGGTGCTGTCACCAACATGATGCTCATGAAGAACGCCCTGAAGGCCTGCAAGATCCAGCACCAGGTGAACTGAACCATCTCGTGAACGGCCAGAGCGTTCCGCGGGTCGTCGCGTGGGGGCTCGCTCGAACGTGACGAACATTCCGGGCGACGCGAATTGTGATGGAACTGAAGGATGCCCCGGAGGCAAGGAAGAATGCCGGCATCCAACGGGGAGACTGCCGGGTTGGCTGCCGGAGGCTTGACGGCCGCCAGGTATTTCTCAGATCCGAATGACCCGCGCCTCCGTCACAATGATCGGGATCCGGATGTCATGGTCTTCTGCGGGAACCTTGGGTACGATCTGGATTTCGAAAGAGAGACCGACCCGGGGCGCATCATCCCGGATCTCACCGAAGAGGCGGTCGTAGAAGCCGCCGCCGTACCCGAGGCGGTTCCCGGTCACATCATAACCGACCGCCGGAGTGAGTGTTAAATCGATTTCGGTGGCCGGTGTGTCCTCCATCATATCTTCTCTCGGTTCAGGAATCCCCATGTACCCGGTGACAAGATCACGGTGGGGATCGAGAATAGGGGTCAACGCCAGCCGCCTTTCGTCAAAGAGGGTTCTCGATGCCAGAAGTCTCTTGCCGCTGTCAAGGATGTGAACCATCAACTCCCGGGTCATCACCTCGCTCTTGAAATCGGCGTAGACGAAGACGGAACGGGCGCTCTCATACTCGGGGAGCGTGATGAGCCGCTCCATGATTTCGGCGCTCTTGTGCTCTCTTTCTTGCTGGGAAAGGGCGTCCCGTTGGGCGAGGATGGCGCGTCTCAAGCCTGGCTTGTCGATCATGAGGGTTGTTGCTCGACCTTCTTGAGGAGAATATCCAGAATCTTGGTGACTTCCGGGACGATGCCGCCTTCTGTGTTGTAGGGAGAGGTTCCGGCGAGATCCGCGTCAATCACGCTTCTGTCATAAGGTAAAGTCCCCAGCAATTCTTCTCCCGGGAAATTCTTCTTCAGGAACTCCTGATCTGCCGGTGACCCGATCTTGTTGCCCACGAGATAAATGGACTTGACCCCAAGGTCAGCCGCCATGCGGCGCACGTCCTCCGCCGTCTGGAGACTCCGTTTACCGGGCTCTACCACGACGATGAAGGCGTCCACGCTCCCCGTCGTACCGCGGCTCAGGTGTTCGATTCCCGCCTCCATGTCGAGAAGGACTACCTCCCGCTGCTGGAGAATCAGATGTCCCAGCAGCCGTTTCAGGAAGATACCTTCGGGACAATAGCAGCCGGCCCCCCCTTTTTTGGCCCGCCCCAGGGTCAGCAGACGGATATGGTCCATGCCCAGGGAATAGTCCTCGGGAATGTCTGCGACCTCGGGATTTAACTTAAAGATTCCTCCCATGCTTCCCGGTCGCGCCCCGGTCCGTTCTTCGATCAAATCGGTCATCTGGGCGATGGGCTGGATCTGCTCGATCTGGGCCGCCGTAAATCCCAGGGCCGACGCCAGATTGGCATCGGGGTCGGCGTCGACGGCAATCACCGAGTAGCCTCGATCGGCCAGAATGCGTGCCATGGTCGCGGTAAACGTGGTCTTGCCCACGCCACCCTTTCCCGATACTGCAATAATCATGTCAAAGCCTCTTTTAAGATTCCGCAGGCTACCCAGTCGATTTTTCAGAATCGTTTATGTGATAGCCTAACCTTTTGGACAGCTCCTGTCCAGCGTTGATCAGGGACGGGATCAGCTCATCCTCAATCCGCGGCGCCGGCAGCCGATGTGCGGGCCCTGAGATCGAGAGTCCTGCCACCACACTGCCGCTGTGATCCTTCACGGGAACGGCGAGACACTTGACCGACAGTTCGTATTCTTCATTGTCGATGGCATAGCCTTGCCGCCGGATCAGGGAAAACTGGTGGTTCAGGGCTTCCCCGTCGGTTACGGTTTTCTCCGTGAAGGCAGTGAGCGGCGTCTTTTTCAGGTAAGTCAGGATTTCATCCTGCTCCCTGAACGCGAGAAGTACTTTTCCGATAGAGGTGCAGTAGGCCGGGAGAGCGGCGCCGAGACGGGAGACCACTCTCACCGATTCGGTCGTTTCCTCCACATCGATGTAAATCACTTTGCCGCCCCGAAATACGCCGACTGACGCCGTTTCATTACAGAGGCTCACCAGATTTTTCACGCCCTCCTTGCACTGGCTGGTAAGAGCGCAATTGCGGAGAAAGGCTTTTCCCAACTCCAGCGGCTTGAGTCCCAGCCGGTAATTGTCTGTCGACCTGTTCTGTTCCACATACCCCCGTGTTTCCAGGGTGGCCAGAATCCGGAAGACATTGTTCTTGTGCAGGCCGAGTCTCTTGCCGATCTCCGTGACGCCCAGTTCCGGCTCGTTTCCCGTGAAGACCTCAAGGAGATCCAGAGCGTGAGACACGGACTTGATCTTATAGTCTGCCTTGTTTTTCTGCATAATTATGTTCGTGTATTTGTATTCTAATTAAACTCTTATGGCTTAAAAGATAAGGCAAAGGGTTAGGCTGAGTTTTTGCTCAATATGGAGTGATTATAATATTCAGATATAAGTGTACGGGTAGAAATATAACACCGTTTTATATAATGTCAAGTTAAATTGAGACTTTGCCGTTGACTTGCGCCCCCAAAACGGGTAGGGTAGGTATACACATGTATACCATTGAGTTCTGCGGCCATGAACCGAAAAATGACGGACAGACAGGAGGAAATCCTCACTTTCATCGAGACCTTTTGCGCCGATCACGGGTATCCGCCAACGGTTCGTGAGATCGCCTCCTTTTTCGATTTCAGGAGCGTCCGTGCCGCCCACAAGCACGTGACCGCTCTGGTGAAGAAAGGGTTCATCCGGCGCAGGCCGGGTCAGCCAAGAGGGATCGAAATCGTCCAACCGCCGGGGAGCCTAAAGCCGTCGGTCCCTGTCCTGGGGACCATTGCCGCCGGTCCCTTGAACCTGGCCTGGGAGGAGCGTGAGGGAGAACTGGAGATCGACGGCCTACCGGGCGATGGCAGAGGTTTCTTCATGCTCAGAGTCAAAGGGGAAAGCATGGTCGGCGCCCATATCGCCGATGGTGACTATGCCCTGATCCAGCTTCAGAATACCGCGGAGAATGGGGATATCGTGGCGGTTCGGATTGGGGAGGAGGCGACGCTGAAACGCTTCTACCGGGAAGGTGACACCATTCGTCTGCAGCCGGAAAATCCCGACATGGAGGCGATCGTGGTGACGGAACACGATGACGACCTGGTCATTATGGGCAAGGTCCGTCGTATCATTCGCCGTCTTTGATGAAACCATCGCGGACGAAGGGCGGGAAGGAGGGATTCCATGACGATCACTAGAATCGGGGAGAAAATAGATGTTGCGGCCTTCTTCGGTGTCCGGGACAAGTTCCGCCCGCTCTGGTTTATGTGGGACAAGAGAAAGATTTCAATTGAGCAGGTTCTCTACCGCTGGCAGGAGAGGGACGGGATGAACAGGGCGCATCATTTCTCCGTCACCGACGGTGCGTCCACGTACCACCTCTGCTACGACAGCGGCCGCCTTGCCTGGCAGTTGGTGGCTGTCGAAACGGAGGTGTGAATGCCAGGCAGCGTAGCAAAGCTCACCGGCCTGTCCGCCAGGCCCCGCCTCGGGCCCTGTGGATAGGGAGCCTACGCCGCGGATCAGCGTTCCGGCGCCGCCGGAGTTGGTCCCAGCGATTTGAAGTGCCGCAGACCCCAATATATGCAGGATCGAAGGATGCCGGAGCGCACGATTCTTCACATGGACATGGACGCCTTTTTCGCCTCCGTGGAGCAGCAGAGCCGCCCCCATCTCCGTGGGAAACCGATCGCGGTGATCGGGGCCGGCAAGCGAACGGTTGTGACCACCGCCTCTTATGAGGCCCGGGCCTCTGGTGTCAAGACAGGCATGAACCTTTTTGAAGCCCGGCGCGCCTGTCCCCAACTCCTTGTCGTCGTTGGCAACAATCGAAAATACACGGATACATCTTCCCGTATCGTCAGTATTCTTCGTGGTTTTACACCCCGGGTGGAGGTCTACTCCATTGATGAAGCTTTTCTCGATGTTTGCGGTTCCCGCCGCCTTTTCGGATCCGACGAGGCAATCGCCCGGAGGATCAAGGCCGCCATTCTGGAGGAGACGGGGCTCACCTGCTCCATCGGCATCGCGCCGAACAGACTGCTGGCAAAGCTGGCGGCGGGTATGGAGAAACCCGATGGGCTGGTCCAGGTGGTACCCCATCATGTGGCCGATTTGCTGGAACGACTGCCCGTTGGGAAGCTCTGTGGTATCGGGAAGAAAGTGACCGCTGAGCTGGCATCCCTTGGTATCAGCACCTGCGGTGAACTCGCACGGTTTCCCGTCGAGACACTAAAACGAAGATTTGGTGTTCTCGGAGAGACCCTTTCGGCCATGGGGCGGGGGATCGATGGGTCGTCTGTGGTTACCCTCGAGGAAGAGTCGGGGCCCAAGTCCTTGGGACACCGCTCAACGCTGCCGGAGGATGTGGACGACCGGGAGACGCTCCACCAGGTACTTCTGCACCTGTCGGAGATGGTGGCCCGCCGGGCCCGGGGCAACGGATTGTGGGGCAGAACCGTGACGTTAACCATCCGCTACCGCGATTTTCGAACCTTTACCCGGCGGCGGCGAATCGAAAACTTCATACGCCATGGACCGGAAATCTTCCTTGTGGCACGGGAAATCCTTGCCGCCACTCCTCTTGAACAGGCGGTTCGCCTGGTGGGCGTTACCCTGTCCGATCTGGCTCCCGAATCCCATCAGCTTTCCCTTTTTTCCCGGGGGGAAAGGGCGTCGCGCATTTCAGGCGCCATGGACAGGATCAACGATCGTTACGGGGGGGATACGTTGACATGGGGGACACTGGTGAATAAGGGTGCCAGGCAGGCCTGCGTGGCACCCATTGCCGGTGTCATCTCACCGGCCTGGCGACCTGAGGGGAGTCGTTTCGTTGACGTAGAATAACTGGGTGTTCGGCTTCTTCTGGACGCAGGAACGCCGGTCCTCGCGGCGGGGCAGTCCTTTCCGGGTGCAATGGCTAAAGCCGGGGCCGCCTGAAAGGGTTACTTGCAAGAGCTGCAGGAAGAAGCGGAGCAGCTGCCGCAAGAGCCGC
>CAYUBU010000267.1:0-20101 GCA_964443105.1 uncultured Nitrospirota bacterium | reverse complement strand
GGTTTAAGTCAAGCTCTGTTGAATATCATTTGGCTTGTTGATACAAGCGAAGTATAAATAAAGTCAATTTAGTGGAAAAACTGAAGATTTAAATTGGTTATAAACATCCTCACGTTGGGGACGCAATACAACATTTGAATTTGAACTAACAGCAATCCTACTCTAATAAATATCCGCTACACTTTTTCGTTTATAACACATGCAAATCTTCAGTATTGTATACATATTGGCAACATTATCAATTCGCTTAAAGCAGCAAATTGTGTAATCTATCAAAAAGCATAACTTCTTCCTGAAAGTATGATTTTCAATTCTTAGCTGAGCATACAATACTTCTCTGTGAATCAATATCAATAATTTTCTGGATTATACGAAGCTTTTGTTATATATTTTTATATATGATTTGAAGTTAGTCGAGTGATTCTCAAAGAATATTTCAAATGAGTGATATTTTTATCAGCTATGCCAGTGAGGATCTTCAACGAATCCGACCGTTGGCCCAAGCTCTTGAGGCAAAAGGCTGGTCAGTGTTTTGGGATAGGACAATCCCGGCGGGCAAGACTTGGCGTCAAGTAATTGGTGAAGCGCTCGACGCTGCACGCTGTGTTATTGTGGCATGGTCTAACACATCAGTGGCATCGCGGTGGGTGCAGGAAGAAGCTGATAGAGGTCTTGAAAGGGAGATATTGGTGCCGGTATTGATAGATGATGTAAGACCTCCACTGGGTTTTAGTGCTATTCAGGCACAGGACCTGACTAATTGGGATCAAACTCATCAATCTCCAGAATTTGAAAAACTCGTCGTAGACATGGCAGTCATACTGGGACCTCCCCCAATAAAGGTACCGGAGGTAGAACGTCGAATGGCCGAAGCCGAGGAGAAACGTAAAGCCGAAGAGGAAGAAGCACAGCGCAAAGCTGAAGAGAAGAAGGCTGCTGATGAACTCGATGCAAAACTCTCAGCAATAAGAATGGAAATGCTCGAAGCTAAAGCTTCTCATGAAATCCAGGAACTCTCATATAGGGTTGATGAGATTCTGGCAAAAAATCCGCATCTCTCTGAAGCTCGGATGTTGAAAAGCCAATTATCGGAGGCATTGGAAGTTGAGAAACGCAGAGCCGAAGAACCAGCAGTGGTAAAAGCAGCACCTCCCAGTTTGTCAAGATTTCTTTCTGTAGGACTTCTTCCCAAGCTCGTTGGAGGTGTCGCTGTTATCGCACTTACGGTAGCTTTTTTGATCAAAATTGACCTGATGGATACATCAAAAGAGATGGATACATCACCAGGTCTCTCTCAAGAACAGAGAGAGGCCATGGAAGAAGGAAGACGCGAAGCTGAGAAGCTAATGCTCAAGGCCGCGGAAGAGGACAAGAGCAAAGAGGCTTGGAAAGAACCTCTCACCGGGATGGAATTTGTGCGGATACCCGGCGGTTGTTATGAGATGGGAGATAACTTCGGAGATGGTGAAAGAAATGAAAAACCTGTACATACTGTGTGCATGGATGATTTTTACCTAAGCAGGCATGAGGTAACTGTTGGAGCATTCAGGACGTTTACCAGTGAAACAGGGTATAAGACAGAGGCTGAGAAAGGGTATGGCTGTTATATATATGTTGACAGAGAATGGAAACTGAGCAAGGATGGAAACTGGAAGAACCCAGGATTTACACAGACCGATAGACACCCGGTAACCTGTGTGAGCTGGAATGACACACAGTCATATATCAACTGGCTTAAAGAAAAGACAGGGAAAGAATATAGTTTACCGACTGAAGCGGAGTGGGAGTATGCTGCGCGGAGTGGGGGCAAGAAAGAGAAATGGGCAGGAACAAGCAGTAAATCGGACCTTAAAAACTATGCCTGGTACTGGGACAATTCAGGAAAAAAAACGCATCCAGTAGGCCGGACAGAGCCGAACGGACAGGGTCTTTATGACATGAGCGGCAACGTGTGGGAATGGGTGAATGACTGGTATGATGAAAACTATTACAGTAAAAGTCCAGAGAAAAATCCGAAAGGCCCCACGGAGGGAAATTATAAAGTGCTCCGCGGCGGTTCCTGGAACAGCGGAGCGGGGAAGACGCGGACAACGAAACGGGGCAGAAGCAAACTGAGGACACGGAAATACAACTTCGGATTTCGTCTGGCCCTGTCCCCCCAATGAGTTTTTTGTGTTCTGAGATACTATCTTTTCGTTTTCAAGGGGGGGGTACAGAGAACTCGCCCCCGTTCAACGCACAATTCAATCATACTTCAACCAGTAATAAGTAATTCTCCTGATTTTCAAATCTGACTCTTTGCAGGTGTTATCGTTAATCTCTGACCTTCATCAATTCTGAAGATTATTAGATATTGTCTTCAGATTTTAGAGATACATAACCTGAGGATATCCGATTGTAATCGTGATTTTGAGAAAACGATTTCCGGTTTTATTGTATTTGATAAGCTGTATAGAATTGAAATTCTTTCTGTTTTTGCCATGGGTCATTTTTTGAGCGGTAGATAACCGTCCTGCTCTTATCGTTAGTTACTCCGGACAATCCGCTCTTTTTCGCGGCGGGAGCGGGTACTCGGCTGGATTGAGAGCGAAGGCAAGACAGCGAAAACCAGGCGACGCGCGCAAAAGCCTTCCACCCGCATCCACTAGCAGATTCACCTCATCGTATGAGAGCTGTAGCCTGGTTCCAATCTTCTTGAGCTTTTCTTTGTGGATAGGATCCGCCTCGAAGCGCAGGTGTATGCGGTGGAAGACAATCTTTGGTGAATCCTCCTCAACTTCAAAAAAATCAAAGCACTTAGAGTTTAGATCGCTCTCACATGATGCGTCGCTTCCCGTCTCGCGGCAGAGCTCTGAGGCCAGCTCCTTGCAGCTTTCGCGGTTTGCTGCCTCATCCAAGGCTTCGCGACTCCATTGCGCGATCACGTCGCGAGAGAGCTCGATCGTGTCAGCAGAGTAGTTCTCCATCGGATTTGTTGCCGAAGTACTCAGCACGGTGAAGATGCCCGGGGGCCGAGGGCTTCGGTCTCGTTTCAGCTCTGCCTCCGGTTTGGCGTCTACGATGATAAACACAATGCGTTCGACATCACCATTGTTCATCTTACGGATCAGCCCGAGGGGAGCGGCCGGGCTTCGAAGATCGAGCAAGATTGGACGCAGCCCGATATTATCCGCGAGCCCGCCGTCGTTTAGGTGCAGGAAATCACGTTTCGGATCCTCGTAGGTCTTCCAAACCCGTGCACGATCGTATCGCAAAGTGTTCGTCTCGAGGTCGTGCTCGAGTGCATTGCCTACCCACTGAGGCGTTTCGTACCCACACTCCCGGCTCGGGTAATTCCGGATCGTTACGGGTGTGAACCCGACGGGAAAGGCCGAGGACGCGACGACACCCCTGGAGAGCTTGACTTCCGAGAGATCGGAACACAGCCGGTCGAATTGGTCCTGGGTGAACGAGAACTGCGCACCCAAACTCATGTCAGTGGCATTGAGAATGACCTGGGGCCGTTGTGGGAGGAGGTCAGCAAAGCGAGCCCCCCGGTAAATGTAACGGTTGTAGTAGGCGTCAGCTAGATCGGAACGGCCGTACTTGTACGAAAGCAGCCGAGGCCAGTTCCATGGCGCAAGAATCCGCAGTATGAGCGCTCGCTCGATCTTGCGGTGGAGCACAGCCTCCGGGAATTCCTCCAAGAACGCCCGCTTCCCGAAGGTTCCGTAGTAGGCGGCAGCGAAGCTTCCTCCCGAGACGGACGAGATCACGTCAACCTCATCAAGTAGGGTTCCACCCGAGGCAGGGACCCTCACCTCTTCGAGCGCCAGCATGGCGCCATAGGCGAAGGCGGCCGCCCGTGTGCCTCCGCCTGAGAGGGAGAGGACAACGAAATTATCCTCCGTGTTTCCTTCCCCCAGGGAGAGATTCCGGAAGCGATAGCCTGCGTCTAGGTTAACGGCCTTGAGCGGTGCGTTCTGAGGGAAGCTTGCGCACCCGATCGCCATGGCAGCGAGCGCAAGACATGCCGCTTGCTGCAGCCTCATTGCGAGTCATCCCTCAAGGGCTCGAAATCAATCTCCAGTGGACGACGGCGTGAAGTTCCCTCAATACGGCGCCTCATGCGCTTGGGTTTGTAGTCGAGAGGCTCGCCGAGATCGAACCAAAATGTGCCCGGCTCGCCGATAAACTGCTTCCTGTTCGTAGAGCCGAGCTCGTTTCCGTCAATAAAGACCTTACGCTGCGTGGGATACCTGATCTTTACCCAGTTACCCATGTAGACCTCCTAAGCCAGAGTTCAGCAAGTCAGTCACCTCGCGTTCCCGACCCCCTTGTTATGATCGGCCGCACGAGAAATTGCTTTTTAAGCATGATTTAATTTTAACAGAAAAACCGGAGGGGTCAATGTTTTTTTTATATTTGTTTAAATTTTTTTAAATTAGAGGGTAATTCTCAGTCTCCGGCTTAATCATCGCAGATGAGGCTGGAAGTTTTGCAGAATGGATTATTTCTGGTTACCTTTTAAGGTCTGAAGTGACAGACCTACCCATGTGCTATTGAGACGGAAGATATAAAAAGCATCAGAACGAAGGCTAAGGGGTCACCCCGGACATGGGACAAAAGAATACGCAATCAAAAGAACAAAAGAGTATCTTACTTGAATGCAGCTTTAATGGCAAAGTCTCACTTTTAAAAAATATTCTGAAAGTGCAGATTCTCTGGTAGGGAATCTTCAGTTTTTATGTTTTGTAAAAACATGAAGATAATTATACGAATCAGCGATATCAGCTTCATTCAGAAATCTTGACTTTTAGATATTAGCAACAACACTGCGTAAGACCTCAATATCTCACTTTCGGGAAGTTATCAATGTCATGGAAAGTATAGACGGGTACGGAATGTTAAAATAGTCGAATGGCAAGGAAAATAACATACCCAAAAAACAAACTCACAAGGAAAATGTTTGAGCAAGGATGGGAGATTGTAGAGCTTGGGGCTACTTCTCCTTTTTCCCGACGAATTCGTCTGCTTTGCCATGCTTTTCTCCTGATAATTTTATGTGAGGAACAGAGTGTTGATTGTAAGGTAAGGTCTTGAACTTTAGAGATACTGCGGTATAAGAGCTTACTTCTTTGAACATAGCAAAATACTATCACATAGTTCTTAAGTCGTCAATTCATTGATATATTCCAGAAACAATCGATATACCAGCCAGTAATGTAAATCATCTGACCAAAAAAGATAGTGTGTAAGCTTCGCTACTATGTATAAACTTTAAAGTGGATCTTTCGGCATTGAATTTTGATGGGATGTAAATAAATTGGTTGCATATGAAAGTAATTTGTGATATGTGTTAATTATTAAGAAATGATGAATTGAGATGCACTCAAAAAAGGAAAAGTATGATCACCCTATTGAAGATTACAGAGTTTAAACAAGGACACAAATTGTATTGCCTTAACTCTTAATATGTATAACTTCTCGATATTCTCCCATGGGAGGAGAGCAAATTTCTGAACCACAGATTGTCAGAATCAGTCTGGTGAGGAGGTATGGCATTATGGCAAAAAGAGTAATTTTCTCCGACCTGCATTTTGGTGATTCATCCTGTTCACTAAGTCGAAAAACGGTTGCTGAGGGGTTACGGAAGTTCCTGCACGGCCTCGGGCACGTGCACGAGCTAATCCTGGCAGGGGACATCCTCGACGCCAACATCTCCTCTCTCACGACAGCCATCAAGGGAAGAGCGGGCACCGGCTCCTGGCCGCGGCAACTCGGCTTCCAGAAATGGCTCTCCTTCATCTTCGAAGGGGGCAAGTTCGACGCGAAGAAAATCATCTATATTCCGGGGAACCACGATTACGTCATTTGGAACATCCTCTCGTCGAACAAGGCATTCGTGAAGCCCCTCTCGAGGGGACAGTTCCCGGAAAACCTACCCCTCATGGAGGCGGTCTTCCCCGAGCCCTTCATCCGGGGCGTGGCCCCCAAGAAGATGCATGCCAGGTTCATCGTCGCCTACCCTGACCACGAATTCTCTCTGGCGGGCCGCTCCGTGCTGGTTACCCACGGCCATTACCTGGATAACAAGCAGTCTCTCTTTAAGGGACTCAGGCAGTTCGTCAAGAAAGAAAAGGGCAATGAGGCGCGGGCGGTCCGGAAATTCTTCATCAGGACCGCCATGTACCAGGCCGCCGCCAATGCCATTTCCTATACGAAATTTACGAGAGAATTTGTGGACGAGACCCACAAGAAAATCGGCGGTATTTTCGACATCATCGGCAAACTCCGCAACAAGCCCATAGACAAGAACATGCTGAGGGCCATCGAGATGTATTTGCGCTATTTCCGCAAGAGGAAGCCGGACGTCTTCATCTTCGGTCACACGCATGAGGCCGCCCGCTCGGAGACCAGGCAGAAGCTCATCAAGAAGCCCATCGAGGTGTGGAACGACGGGAGCTTCATCAAATCCCGCTTGAGTCGAAGGTCAGGCACCTTTATTGTCACAGATGACAATCCAAAAACCGGTGGTATTATAAAACTCTACGAGATAAATTCAAGAGGTAACGTTAAGGAGATGAATGTTTAAGTGCTCGGCGAGAACATGACTGATCTCCAAAGAAGCGTTAATAAAGGTATTCACACAGTGACGTAGGTGGTGCAATTTTCACCATGTTGCTAATGTCCTTAGTTGTGGCTAAATGGAGCTCCCTCCCGTTTACTTGAACAATGTTACCTTTTTCATTCACACCTAACAAACCGGCAGATGCAAAATGCTTTGCGGTCTGAAAATCAACTGGAATGCCTCCTATCGATACAGCTTGTTTTGCACTTATTGCTCCTTTACTCTCAATTGTCTGTCCTCCTAGGATGTTCAAATCGACATCTTCAAGCATGAATCGTTCTGTACCTTGAGATACCCTAGCAAGCATGTGCCCAGCCTGGACTATGAACTTCTTGCGGTCGTCTGAACGCTTGGAGGCCTCAATCATATCTGGAACAGGATACCTTCCCCTTATCTTCTTCCCTCCCTTGGTGATTCTAGTGATTTCGTTCCAGTGCAACTTGTGTTTACCATTCCGATCATAGATCACATTCCCGTGTATATCTTCCTTAATGCTAACAAGGAATCTGAGTGGATGATCCTGATCATTCAGAATCATCTTTAACGCCCAGCTCATAAATGCACGACGCGATCGATGCATTTGAGGCCCTGAAAAAGCTCTTAAAATTCTGAAAGCGAACTACCTATAACGATGATATAAAATAGCTTTTTACAATTTTAAATGTATTTTACAAGGAAATCGGATATACCGCAATGTTGATATTAATATCATCCTAAACTTATTAAACGTTGTCTGCTATATATTTATTGAGTACTTTTTGATATTTTTATAGTCTCGAGTGTCAGGACTTGACGGCATGCTGCCAACGCTCATTTGGCGAGGTCTATTGTTGTATACTTATCCGAGACCGCCCAAGCTAGAGGCTAGAGCTAATTGATTTGAAACTACCTGGGGATTTAAGCTGAAACTCGACAAGAACTAGGGGACATCTTAATTACTTGAACTAATTGATAATAAGTTTATGACTTCAATAAAGTCAAAGTTCCCCGTACAATTACTGATATAATTAAAAAGGTCCATATGAAAGTATTTGGTTTGCATAAACATCCCATAATTTTCCAAGAAAGAGTTTTCCAAAACGTGTAAGGGCAGCAACTCTGTCAGAGCGTTTCGGTCCTTCAGTGCGAAATGTTGTCAACTGTTTCATGAAATCCAGAAAATAGATGTGGATTATTCCAGATGCCAGGATCTCACCTGTTTGCTCGTCGTCCATATTGACATGTCCCTTGAAAATCCTGGTAAACAGGCTAGTAGTATCACTCCACACATCAAATCCAGGATCATCTTTAATCTCCTTAAAACCACTCAGCGTCAAGGGATTCCCTTGAGAGTCATTAAAGTGAAGACGATAGAGCATTTGCTTTATTGAAGGATCTTGGTTATGTACAAATAGATTAAAAATGCCTTTTAAAACCGGCAAATTTCCGCCAAGAGCGGTACATTTTATAAACCCTTCTGCTGCAGCTTCATGAACTGGACTGGTTATGAATCGGTTGACGCCGTCAATTTTTATGGTTAAGTGAAACATTATATCTGTTTTGTCTTCACGTCCCTGCCTAAAACCCTTATCATAATCAGTCTCGGAAAAAGTAATATAACCCTTCATCTCTTCAGTAAACTGCAGTCGAGTTTGAACACTGTGTACCTCAACAGGATAATCATCAGGTGGGACTGCAAGAGGGATATTGTTATCTCTACACCATTTCCTCGCTGTCTGCAACCCGAGATTTACAGTTTCAATCAAGCGATCAGAACTGAAGTTAATCAAGTAGTGAAGTGGGACCTCGGCCTTGAGCAATTTTACATCTATATGCCTGCCAAACTCTCCTGTGACTCCACCAGAGATGGCTTTATTGCTCTTCTCAATTCTGTTAAGAATTCTCTTGAAATGGCCGTTAGCTGCTGTTTCTATAATCTGGAAATAATTAGCTATAAATCCATTATTCCATTCACTCCTTTCACTCACAGTCCATACGATCCATATTTCATCAGCATCCCTCTCTATCGCTTCCTCAATATTGGCATCAGTAATAAAAACAGCATCTATGTAGGTATCACCATTTATAACCGCTGGAGGAAACCACATGGGAAGGGACACAGCAGCAACAAGAAACTCTTCTGTCATTCTGTCAGGGGTAATAACCGCTAATTCATGTTTGCTGAAGTTATAGACATTAAAGGTGGCTTCTTTATCTGAAGACCTTATCTTATCCCAATCAAGTCCCCACCTGCTGAATACATTTTCCCTAAACCTGTCAAGAGTCATCAGGGATTCCGCATAAAAGAACTTTATATACTCCTCCCAGTTTAGATCAATGCCGGAAACTGGTTTGACACGTCTCCAGTTATCTGCTATTTCTTTCCCTGACATTCCCTGACAATACATAGCAAGATTGAACACACCGCCACTTGCTCCATCTGCATGGTCAAAGGCAAGATTAGCCTCGTCGAGCCATACCTGCAGAACCCCTGCCTGAAAGGCCACCTTGATTCCGCCACCGGCAAGTATTAAAGAGCGCTTTTTATTTCTTTTCTCATTCAAAACGAAGGTTCTGTTTATGATTAAAGATTATCGGATATCATTTCAGCTACAGCTGCAATAGTCAGTGAAGGATTTACTCCTGTAGATGAGGGAATAATGCTTCCATCTACAACAAACAGACCGGGATGTCCAAAGGCTTCGCCTTTTACATTAACTACCCCATTATCTGCACTTTCAGCCATAACACACCCTCCCAGCGGATGGACAGCCAAGACTTTGTTAAAATAGGTTAAAGGATTATCCTGAAACCTGCCTCCCATTTCTTTGGCAAGTTTTTTCATTTCCCTGCGAACATGATTGAAATGATATTTGCTGCCTTTCTTCATCTTCCACTCAAGCTCTACCTGACCGCTATCATTAAGAAATAACCTGCCTGTTGAGCGATCCCTGCCCATACCCAGCAATACCATGGCCTTACATATAAAGTCTCTTCTCCCTATAATGGATAAGACATCGTCTCCTATGCGTATCTCCCTGTCCATTCCTAGTTGTTTTTTGATGAAATTGATCACAAACTTTATACGCTTTTTTAAAATGTAGAATGAGGGGATACCTCCCATTAAATACCATGCAAGATGAGCAGGAATACCGCCATCCTGAATATAAAGCCCATGAGGGAAACCATCTTCTGGATAATCTTGAAACCTATAAGCCAGTGATGCTGTAATAACTGGTCCTACTGAAGGATTCACGTCCTTTGGAATCTTAAATATACTTCCCTCCAGGTCACCGTTTCCGCACCAGTGATATCCCAGTTGTGGACTGAGATTTGGAAGATTTCCCTTAGCCTTCATTTTTAAGAGAAGACTGGTTGAACCATAAGAACCTGCTGAAAGGACGACCTTTTTAGTGAAGATTGTTTCATCTCTCTGGCTGATGTTATTAAGAAGACGGTATTTTACTTTATAGCCATCCTCAACAGGCGCTATATCGAAAGCCAGAGCATTTGTTTTTACTGTGGCTTTCTTTCCGCTATTTCCTAAAAGCTCCTGGTTTGATGCCCTTGCGATATAGGTGAGATCAAGCGTGCTTTTTGCATGAATGTTACAACCAATGTCACATTCACCACACTTTGTACAGCTTGATTGTAATACTCCCTGCTTGTTGTGAGACTGGGCACCAGGAAAAGCCCCTTCAAACCTGACAGCCAGATGAGGATGTATGTAGTGAGCTGGCTCTATGGCATCCTGACTCGGTGGCATTTTATTAAAGGCATCAATGATGGCCTGTGTTTTGGGGGTGTTTCTATAATAAGGATTGGAATCAAAGGGATATGGGCTGGCCTCAAGCATCTCAATCACTCTGTCATAGTAAGGTTCCAGTTGCTGGCGTGTAATGCCTCCAGGCCATGTCTTAAAGAAATCCTCAGGCATTCTCATTAAGACATTGGCATATACGAGTGAACCTCCTCCCAGTCCGCTTCCGGCAATAATATATGCATCACTCTTACGAAAGTAATTTGCCTCGTAAAGCCCGTATAAATCATCCTCAGGATCCCAAAAAAGATTTTTTACCTCTCGGGTATGCCTTGGAAATTCTCCATAACCGTAACGTCTGCCCCGTTCAAGCAGGCAGACATTGTATCCTTTTTCAGCAAGACGGAGTGCCGTCACTGAACCGCCAAACCCTGAGCCAATTACCACTACGTCAGAATTAAAGTCTGCCATTGATCCCCCCTCAGTGAGACTCCACAAATCAACCCATTCCTCTTCTTTCTGTTTAACACACTTGCTCAGGGGCACCAATTTTAAAATTTTGTTTTCGAAGGAAAGACAAAGTGTATTCCAGTTCAGAAGTTTCGGCCTCAATATCGATCTCGAAAACACTCATGTCCAGGCGCCCCTGGTCGCCGGGCGGTTCAGGCCGAAACACCAAACCTTTTTCCGCTGAATCGCCGCCCTACAAGGCAAGCGATATCAACACCGGGTGGATTCTCGCCTTCCGTTTGTTCGAATCTTTCGATGTCATGACACACTCTTCTTGCTTACATTTCGATGTTCGCCTCAACCTTAATAGCACGCCAAAACGTCAGAACCCTTCATGATTCCGGCTTGTCCGGTTGCTCGAAAACCAGCCAGTCAACGTTGTCCACATAAACTTCCCGCCCGAGATCATACTTGGGCGGAATAGCATCATTGAGCTTTTCTAAATAACTCAATAGTGGCCGCTGGGGCGGAAATTCCTTTTCGTGCAGATCTAGGGCCCCTTCCCGCCAACCAAATTCCTTCGCATAATCCGCGAATCCAAATCCATCGAAAAAGTAATGGGAGTCGATCAAAGCCATATACCACATGCTCGGAATGGCCTTGGGATTATCCCTCAGCGGTGCCTCTTCACGCAATTGGTTGAGTAGGTGCAAAGATTCCTTGTCTCCATTTTTCTCTAAGCGCTCTCTCAATTTATCGTATGTCGGAAAGGTTACCGGCGGAGTTACGAACAAGACGGGTTTGTTTTGCAATCGGGCCGTGGCAATTTCGTGCACGGTCCCCACGCTATAGATGTTCGTGGGGCAGTAAGCGATGAGAAAATCACTGGTGTCGGTCATTCGCAAATCAATATGGAGTGTGGGCCAGAACTCATCGCATAGCTCGGCGCGCTTTCGGTCGCCATCCATCGACTCATCGTAGGTCCACTCCTGACGTTTTCGCGTTGAAAACTCGTCCTCCTTGCCGTAATCTTGCAATCCCTCCACACCCGGTTTGTTCCACGGGTCGTAAATCGCAGTATCGAACTTCTCCATGAGGAATTGACTGACCCTATTGCGCCAGCCGAATTCTTTCTCCTCCTCACGTGACGCCACGAAATCCATCGGACCGGAAAGATATACGCGCGAGTTTCTTAGGATGTTCCCCTTTTCGCGCAATTCTTTGAATCGGCCGGCAATTTGTTTCTGCCCGCCAGTTTTTGGCTGCGCAGCCGGCTTTTCGCTGTGAATCAGTTTCGACATGTTCGGTGTTTCCTCCTTTGTCTCTCGTTTTTTCTGCAAGTTGATATAAGCACTGTCAACCGCACGTCTGAGTCGCCTTCCTTACTTGAACAGTAACCTCTCTGCATACTCCTGTGTGCCCTCCTCGTAGTACGGTTTCGTCCACGAATCATCGGGGCTTAGATACTGACGCTTTTCAAAGTCCTTCTTCGACATTTTGTTTGCCTTGTTTCGCCAATGGAAGTGGTTGAACAGCCGCATGAATTCGCCGAGAAAGATGTCGGCAACGCGAGTATTACCCCGAATGATGAGCATATTCTCGTCGTTTTTGGTTGTTGAGGCCTCACTGAAGTTAGCCGAGCCCGTGATGACCGCTGGATCGTCCGACAGCGGATCGATCAGCATATACTTGGTGTGCAGGTACTCGACGTGGTCGTTGAGACCGGTCAGCGTTTCGATGAACTGCTGGTGTTCGTCTTCGTCGCCCCTCCTCCGCAAGGTATCGCCCCAGGCAATCCGGTTTTGCGTGCACCTGACCATGGTGCGGTACTTCTTCCACATATTGCCACTGCGCGTTTCCAGCATCACGTACCGCAGGTATGGCTGACCGCTGTCCAATCTCTTCTTGTTCTTCAATTTGGCAAGAAAGCGCTTGTCAACGGAGAAGGCTGCGGTGAAGAAGATCGAGTTCTTGGCAGCTGCCATCTGTTTGGCGTACCAGTCGAGCATGGCCGTGGTCAGGCGCGGGCTGAACACGGGGGTAATGGAATTTGGCGGTGGAGGTCTCTTGAGATCCGGCTGCTTCAGGACAGTCCAGTTCTGGATGCCCTTATCCGGAGGGTCGGATTTCGCTGACTTCTTCTTGGGGTCGATGGAGAGCTTCTTCCAATACTCAAAGTATTTCTGTGCGACTTTTGCGTCCCGCACGACATGCCCAACATTGGATTGGCCGAAGATACCGCCTGCAGTGAAATTCGTAGAGCCCGTCCAGACCTGAATGGGCTTACCGTTCTTCAGAAGTACAATGAATTTGTTGTGCGATATCTGCGTGTTTCTTCGTTCGATCATCATGTTATTGAAAACCTTCAGCAACTCGTCGTCGGGATCAGTAAGTCCGATCTGGCCGATTGCCGACTCCGTCGCCCGGCAGACGTCGTCCTTGAATTTTTCTTTAATCACTTCCTTGTTCTTGTACGTATCCGGCTTCTGTGCGCCCTCGCTATACCTCACCGTCGTCAGTGCATCATAATTTTGTTTCAGGCGAAATAACGATTCACGCTTGGCGTGGTACACGATTTTGACGTCAACTCCCCTCTCCAAGGCGTCGACAAACGCCTGAATGACCGGGAGATAGTTGAACTCATACACAGCGGCGCGCAGCGCGTACTCATTTCCCTTGGCCTGGGCAATGAAACCAAGAATGGCTTCTTCCAATCCACGGGATAGCCATTCATAAGCCTCCCGTTTCGGCACGTATTCCGGCTTGATCAACGGACGTGCTCTCGGCGTCTCGTCCTTCTTACCTAATCCTCCTGGCTCCTCGTCTTCGTCTGCCGTCTCTTTTCCTCTGGGTTCCTCGATCAGGTACCATTTACGGTACTTGCCCCACCGGCGGCTGTAGGCCTGACTGCCGGCAACACCGCGGTTGAAGTAGACGGAGTGAGCCTTATCTTCCGGGTTTTCTGTGGTGAGGGTGATCTCAATCTTCCTGCGTTCCGGCTCAAGCTTTCCCGGCTCACCATATCTGGGTATCACCGTGTATGTGTACGTCGTGTTGGGATGGACGACATAGTCGCTCCACATAAAGTTTTGAAACGGAGCCTTATCCGACTTTATCTTGCCACGCTCGATTTCGTGATGAACTTTTCTAAAGATCTTGTCTCCGCCTAATGGATATCTTTTACCGTTCCCCTTTCGCTTGTAGATGGTGAAACCAAGCAGCCCCTCGGCCGCTTTTTTTGTTGCGCTCATTCCGAGCAGTACGACCTCCGTCCCTGCAATCGCATGGACCGAAATGTATTTGTTCTTACTGCGTTTGCGCATAAAGTCGTCCTTGATGATAAGTCATACCGCTATGCAGATGTCCACGCTGCGGCGACTTGATCCCGCACCGTCTTGAAGTTGTCCTTGACCAACGCATGATACGCGTTGAACGCGTTACTGAACTGATCCCATGCCTTCACGTACGCCTCTCGCACCTCTGCTGAGTCGTCGTCTGGCGTGTCGCCGAGATTGTCCGAGGCCTGCAATACGTTCTCCTGCAACTCCTCACAGCCAGCTTTCTGGTCCAGCAGCGACTGACGCAGCGTCTCATTGCCCTGGCCGATAGTTTCCAGGTACCTCAGCCATCCATCGACCTTGGCGTGAGATTCATAAGCCCGGTTGACGACCGCCAGATAAGCCATAACGTTGGCGCGACGTTGCGACTGTAAATCGCCCGCCAGGCTGGAACCGTCGGCCCGACGGAGCACCCGTTCGGTCTCCGCCGTCCAGAAGGCCGTTGCCGGATTGGACCTGACCTTAGCGGCGTCGAATGTCGTGTCACTGATGATCCAGAAAATCTGGTCCGTTTCGATCGATCCGGCTTGCCCTAACAGGATGCCAGCCTCGCGCGCGAGTCGCTCGCATTCCATGAACTTCTTTTTGCCGATCAGTGACGTTGCGCCGAACTGCTCGTTCTCGCGCAGGTGCGGCTCCAGGTCTCCGTCGACAGCACCCAGCAGAACCCACCGCGATTTGTGTCGTGTGTCGGTTAACAACGATGGTGCGCCCAGAACTGCCGCCTCTTCGATCATAAACTTGATTTTCTCGAATGGATCAATGATGGCGCGCGGAGACTTCGTCTTATCCCGGTTGTCGACGAAGCCACTGTACGGCTCGACAATACCTATCGGCATCAGGAACATCCGTTCCGGAATGTGCGGATTTTCGACCAACTCGCGCCACACCCGACGCGCCGACAACGCGTCCAGACACAACCACATTCCCATCTTCAGGATATCGACGGCCAACGTGCTGAAAACGGATTGAATTCTCTGCGCCGCGGTGGAAGCTGCGTACACAGGATCAACCGGACGGCCGTCGCACAGGATGACGCCGCGGTCGTCCGAATAGTCCGCAAGCGCGTTGACTTCGGACGCGCTGAAGTATTCGAGCAGATTCGGCATCCACTGGTCTTCATCCTCGTTGCATATCGCTACGTACTTTAGTCCGACTTGCTTGGCGGCATCGATGATCTTGCACGTCTTTTTGTAACGTGGTGTCTCGGCGAATTCGTAGGCCGTCGCAGCATCGTCCCCTTTGCTCGCCATGATTATTAAGAACAACGCCGTGCGGGAGCGTTCTGTTTTATTGAGGTCCGCAATAACGTCTTGGACGAACGGCACAACCTCAGCCTCGGGCAAATTGGAGACGTCAATCGCACCGCCGACCTCCGGCAAAAAATCCCGTTCCTCTTCGGTGGTGCGCTTGAGGAAGGCCTCGTATGAATCAAGCTGGTCCCTCAGCCTTGCCGTGGCATCTGTTACCGGATCCCCGTGCGACACGCGCTGCGGCCGAAATAACATGTCGCCTCGCAAGGGCGCCACGTCAAGGGTGTCCGGGTGTGCAAAGCTCGAATAAGGGATGGCATGAATATCTTCCGAAATATTACTGCTCGTCGGGATCGAGGCCGCGAACAGCCGCGTGGACAATGCCAGCGTGGGCGGAATCGGAGAAACCGCCTGACCGGGTACGATCAGTTCACCGTCCAGGCCGTAACTGACATCCATGGTTTGGAGCGCCTGTGCCTCAGGCGAGAGGGCGATGCCCATCGTATAGATATAGCCGGCATCGCTGTCGCTGGCGGAAACGAAGTGCATGGCGCCAGAGGGTTGTTTCCGCACCGCATCCAGCCGCCTCGGTCCTTTCGGCGGCAGGGGAAATCGCCCGTGCTTGGCCATGGCCTCCCAACCAAGCCGCAACGCAATCTTCGCCGGCTTGGAGAATTTATACTGGACTTCCCTGAATGGGGCAACCTGCAGCAATGCCTTCTGGGCGCGATCGATGATTCTCACACTGACCAGGGCCATGCGCTCCAGGTGGTGGCTGATCGGCATGTCGCTGAAGAGGTCAGATTCGTCAGGCGGCCGACAACTGGAGATCAGCTTGTCCTTCAAGTCCGACGGACAATCCAGATTGTACGTCTGCTTTGCCTGGTCGAGCACTGCCTTCACATCATCGGGCGTTAGTGCCCCGCCCGCCATGCCAGCGTAAAGGGTTTCCAGTTCAGAATCCTCGACATCCACCGTAATCTCTTGAACGTGGAGCCCGAGACGACCTTTGTCGCCCGGCGGCTCAGGGCGAACGGTCAGGTTGTCGCCCATCGCGAGCTTCACGAGTTCCGGGTATTCACGGGCTTTTCGTGCCATGGTCTGATCCTCCTTCGATACACAATTCTGGCGATATCCACCGTAAATTCGGGGATGTCGCGGTTAAACGGCGGCGGTAGGGCCGCTCCTCATATATAGTAACCCCGTTCCCCATCCGGTGCCTCCTCAGCACAAAAACGACGCTTGCCTTGCTCAAAACTCTCCTGTTTGAAGGGCCTCGGCCGCCGGGATCCGGATCTCGCTTTGCCCGGCTGCGATCTGCGCCTTCACTTTTTCGTTCAATCGTGGATTCAATAGCAGTTCGTTCGCCGTGAGGACTTCCTCGGGGACCCCGAGGATTCTCAGCAGCACGAGAAAATCGGGCCGGTTGGAGAAGTAACCCGTAAGCTGAAGGCGACCCTGCTCGTCGAGGGCTGGCGTCAAGCTCCCGTCCGCGCCGACTGTGCCCTCTGCGATTTGGGTCGCTGACTCCCCTTCCGTTCGCAGGATGGACAACACCCGGCCGAGCCCATTCATGTGACCCACTAGCATTGCCAGTTCGGCCACCTGGTGGTCGAGCAGCCGCTGAAATGCACGATTCTCGTCCAGATCAGGCGTACGGTCGAGATGACGGATCCCGGCTTTGACCTGCTCCCGATTCTGCCGATCGAGCGCACTCCGCAGCGCAGGCTCCAGACGATATGCGGAGTGAGGGCGTCTTACGACCGCCTCGATCCAGGAGAACAGTGCCCGTTCGAGCTCGCTAAAATGTTCGGCGTATTTGTCATGCTCCCGCAGGTGCAGGACCGCCTTTCGAAACGCATCCGTCGCACGCTGCATGGCGGCCGCCGCCTGCTCGTCGTTGAAGTCGGGATGACGATAGGGGCCGGTTGCATATTGTCTCACGTACTCGTTGAAGAGAAACATAGTGTGGTGCTCGATTCCGTACCGGTTCCGAGTAAGTCGGTAGACCTTCTGGAGCGCCAGTTCCTTGTAGAGCCGGTCGATGAAGCCGCCGGTGTTCGTATCATTGCGGTACTCGTCCTCGTTGAACAGCAAGGGAAGAGAGTAGGGGGGCTCGTGCCGTGCCAACTCGGGGTGGTTGAGGATCAGCGCCCCGAGTCCCCCGGGAAAGAACTGCCCGTTGGCCCACCCGTAGCTGCCGACCTGAACGGCACCTACAGCCACGCCTTTGTCCCGCGTTCCCAGCGTAGGATCAGCCTCAAAGGATGTCAACGGAACTCTAGTACCGCGAAGCGGGGCCGGCTCGACCCGAACGCGGCCGGCGAGAATCGCCTCGAGAGGGAGGTCGACGCTCGGTGGAAGGAGTCCGTTCAACCCCTCGCCGCCGCGCTTGTTCAACTCGTTGATCACCGCAATTACCGATGGTGGTACCTGCTCGACCATGACATCAGCGAGGCCCTCCTCATCCGGGACATTAAGGGCCGTCAACATGTCGGTGAGCGCGACAAACTGCGCGGCGACAAACGCCAGTTCGACCACCTGGGCATCGATCTTCCGTTCGTTTTCCTGCTCGCTGATTCCGGCGTTGGCCGACTGCTCTGCCTCGAGGGCCTGGCTGCTCGCCTGCTCCGGAGAACTACCTGTCCCGAGTGCATAGGCATACGCCGTCCGCGCCGCGCCGAGCTTGGCCAGCCAGCCCGATTCGTCGGCGAAGCGGCGACGATTCTCCTCGCCGAACGCCGCGCGTAATTCGTTATAATCAGAGTCCGTATACGACTTCGTGTTCGTCGAGAACGCCTCGGCGAAACGAAGCGCTGCCCGCTCCAGGCGCGTGTAATCCTGCGAGTGGGATTGATACTCGAGCAAGTGACTCCACTTCGCTGCAATCGCATCATCCGTGAGCCCGTGCTTACGCGCGGTGATCGTACCCAGTAGAGCGTGGTGTGTCATCGAATACCAGCAGCGTCGTCGCTGCGCGATATAGCTGATCACAAGCTCTCGGGTGACCCGGTCCACGAAGCCCGACATCTGCACCCCGTTTCTAAACGACGGCTCGTCGAACACCAACGTTGTGGAGAAGTCGAGCTGTTCCTCGAATACGGCCGGGATATGAAGAAAAAACTTGCCTAAATTGTTTTCGAAGGCCTGCGGAATCAGATGGCCGCTCCAGATCCACTCTGTTTTGGCGTTAAGCCCGGCCATCCAGTTTGCGTTTCCAAGTGCAAGATTCGGGCTGTCGAGTGGAATCGAGACGGGAGGTCTCTCCGCCTGAGAAAGAGGTCTTTCCGCCTGAGAAAGAGGGGTTACTTGCTTTTCACTACATGCCGCCAGAATGAATGCGAATGCTATCAGCCTAACCGCCAATCGACTGGCTGACATCTTCATGTTATGTCTCCCTGTATCATGTCTCCATCCAAGACCGATCGTGTGACGCTCGAACAGCTGTCCCTTAACTGATTGATTCCGGTTCGACGAGACCGCCTGCTTGCTGCACGAGCGAGTCTTAAGATCCAACCCCAGTCAGTGGTACTGATAAGAAATTGCCTTTTAAGTCTAATTCAATTTTAACAGAAAAACCGGAGTTGTCAAGTGTTTTTTTATTTTTCGTTGCTCTTGAAGTTCTGGGGTACATTTAGGACAAAAGTAAAATTCCCAGCCGCAGTTCGGACATTGCAACGGGTCAACCTCCCATATCTTCTTGATACATTCTCCCCGGAATGTCTCCACTTCATCAGTTTGTCGATTATCTCATCAGTGATCTTTCCTTCCTCTTTAAGCATATTGAATACTCCGGCACGAAAAATTTCCTCATGATTGCTATTTAACCATTGTGGATGTGATTCGCAGGGAAAAGTAACGGTGATATTCCCAAATGCTTTTACCGAGAAAGCAGCGTATTACAAGGATGGATTCATTTATGGTGGTAAGTCTGTTTTGAACCCGGATTCATTCGCAAAACCAAATCGGGCTGGTTTCTATGCGGATCTTGCTTCGCCCGGAGGTTTAGACACCATTCGCGGGTTCTGTACGACTGATCTGCAAACTGCTGGGACGTTGCGCAATGCTATCAGGAAGATTTCCACCAGAGCATGAGTATGGTTAAAAGAAGTCTTTACATGCCTCATAGATTTGAGCTTCGAAATAAGGTTGAGATGCAGCCGTGCATAATAGACTACCGGTATGTTCATAATTCTTTATCATACATTATTAATCCACCTGTTTATATTGGAAGACGTAAGCCCATTGTTCCAGCCCAACTGTCATAAAACCTGTGACCTAATATTGCCCTGAAATTCATGAACGTCTGGACGTCGTGAAGGAGAAGAAGGGAAAGGCCGGCATTGAACTCGAAGAAGGTCCGGTCCGGTGAATCGGTCTCAAAGGAAAACTTCGTCGACCGGAGGTCATCAACAAAGCTCACATCGATATTGCGCTTGTCATCATCAAACTCATACTTCCAGAAGATACTCGTTTGCGGCACTACAACGCCGAAATCGGTGCTGAAGGCGGCCGAACCCTGAAGTCCGACGGTAGACTGGAGTGACTCATAATCATCGTCATCGAACCTGAGTTCGAGGCCGGAGTCACCTTTCTCCCGGTAGCTGTCGATATCGTTTTTTACCCAGTCGAGGCCGGCGCGTGGACCGATAGTAAAGCCGCGAACAGGGAAGTCGTACCCAATCAGAATACCAGCACTGTACTGGTCGGT
>CAYUBU010000266.1:0-3443 GCA_964443105.1 uncultured Nitrospirota bacterium | reverse complement strand
TGACCCCGTGGGCTATCAGATGGGTGTTGGGGTTGAATTGGATTTTGTCTTTCAATAGATGGTCAGCCGTGGCAAACACGATATCGGCTTTCTTCATGAGACGGATCTCCATTTCCCGCATGGCAGCGCCATCCATGAAAGAGAACTTGGACCACTCGTCGACGCAATAATAGACGAGTTTCTCTTCCTTCAGTTTTCCCACCATATCTACCATGGTGGGAACAAAGGTCCAGAGCTGTATCGGCGCCATGTCCAATTGCTTGATATAGTGGAGCAGCGATGCCTTCAGTATCCAGGTGTTGATTCGTCGAGCCCAGGGGGAGGAAGGCAAAGGCAGGACAATGGGTGTGTAAATATAGAGGTTATCGTTGATTTTCTCCAGTCCCTGGCTCCAGCTCTTGAGCTTGGTGATGATCCGCTTGGCGTCGGATACGGAAGCCGTCGGCTTGCGCATGGCAATGGAATTGATCCACAAAATTCTATTCTCCCGAGCCAGGATCTTCATGACCTGATGTTTGCTGGTAGGGTCGTTGTGCCAGTCGTTGGCAAAGCAGACGATATTCTTTCCTTTAAGCATAGGGACCCCCGGAAACGTCTTGATCAATGAACATGCGGTGCCAGTACTCAAAAACGATCAGGGTCCATATGTGATCGCTGTAGTCGCCCCGGCCGCTCTGATGATCGGTAATGATTTGGCGGACGAATCGGGTGTTGAAGAAACGAGCGCACACGGTCGACTTTCCGAGAAGGATGTCCTCCAGAAAGCCGCGGGGCGCCTCCCGGAACCACTTTCGTATGGGAACCGGGAAGCCCTTCTTCTTTCCGTAGAGCACGGAGTCGGGCAAGCGGCCGTTCATGATGTGCTTGAGCAGATATTTCGTTTCCCTGCCCTTGAGTTTCAGTGCCGATGGCAGGCTTGCCGCACACTCGACAAGCTTATGGTCCAGAAAAGGGACACGCAATTCCATGGATGTGGCCATGGTCATCTTGTCCGCCTTCATGAGGAGATCGTCAGGGAGCCAGACCTTGGAGTCAAGATACAGCATACGACTCAAGGTATCCCATCCCCGGGATCTCTCATAAAAAGAGGCCAGGTGAGCGCCGGGAGATATGGCGGGGGTTGGAAGCTGACCGTTCACAAAAAGCTGGTCCTTGGACATGTCCGAGAAAACGGAGGAGATGCCAAAATAGCTGCCTTCCAGTGGCCGGGCCAAGTGGGTCATGTACTTCTGTATCTTCTGATTTCGGACCACCCGCGTCAGCAGGGGGCCGAAGAAGCGCAGCAGGTGGGGAAGCGGTGTTCTCCGCATGCCATCGATCTGCAGCATTTTCTTGTAAATGTAGTATCCTGCCAGCAACTCATCGGCTCCCTCCCCGGAGAGAATCACGGTGACGTGCTGACGGGCCAGTTTCGAAATAAAATAGAGGGGAATAGTGGAAGAATCGGCAACAGGTTCATCCAGGTGCCAGATCAGCTTTGGGATGAATTCCATGAAGTCCCCGGCCTTGAGCCGAAACTCATGGTGATTGGTGCCGAAACGGGAGGCCACCAGCTGGGCCTGTTCAAACTCGTTTTCTCCGCCATCGTCGTCATAACCGACCGAAAATGTCTGAATGGTGCCACCGGCAATTTCGCTCATGAGAGCCACAACGGTACTGGAGTCGACGCCGCCGCTTAAAAAGACGCCCAGGGGCACATCACTGATGAGTCTCAGTCGTATGGCTTCTTCCAAAATGGCGAGAAAACGCTCGCCATAAGCCCCGTCCGATAAGCCATTAGACTCCGAAAAGTCCAGGTCCCAGTATTTCTCTGACCGAATGCCTTGATGACCCACGGTCATGGTATGTCCCGGCATGAGCTTGAATATATTCTTGAACATGGTCAGAGGACCGGGTACGTAGCGCAGGGTCATGTAGAGGTTGAGGGCATTCTGATCAACTTCGCGGTTGACCCCAGGGTGGAGCAGAATCGATTTGATCTCCGAAGCAAATAGGATCGTATTGTTGTTCAATACAGTATAATAGAGCGGTTTAATCCCCATCCGGTCGCGCACGAGAAAAAGCCTTTGCTGGCGATTGTCCCACAGGGCAAAGGCGAACATGCCGCGAAACAAGTCAACACACTGCGTGCCGTACTCCTCGTAGGCGTGAATGATCACCTCCGTGTCGGATCGGGTCTGAAATTGATGGCCTTTCTTGATGAGATCCTGTCGGATGTCCTGAAAATTGTAAATCTCTCCGTTGTAGACCACGGCTACGGACCGGTCTTCGTTGAACATGGGCTGATGCCCGGCCGACAGGTCGATGATGCTCAGGCGCCGGTGGGCGAGGCCAACACAGCCGTCAATGAAATGGCCCTGATCGTCGGGGCCTCGATGGGCCAGGATGTCCCGCATCTGAATGAGAAGCTGCTCGTCTACGGCTTCTTGGTTCTTAAAATGGTAAATACCGCTGATCCCGCACATATATTAAGCCTCAGGTCGATAAGGGACGTTCAATTAGAGATCGGCCCGAGTCCAGGGCGATCACCTGAAGGTAATCTTGACCTTCTCGGGTCCAAAGAGCCATTCGATAGTCATCAGCTGACAGGTTAAACAGAGCTGAGAGCCGGCACGGAAGGCGCGTTTCAGTCCTAACCATGAGCGCTTTGCCTGCTTCCTTCCTGCCGTAACATGGAGAAGTCCATGCATCTTCGAGCCTGAGGGTAAGGGCGTCATTCGTGCTGAAGGTGACGGACCACGGCGTCTGTGAATCGGTGTTGATGCAGGTGTTATTTTGAAGAGTCCAGTCGGTGCCGCCTAAAGGGAATCGCCATTCGATCTTTCTGTGACCTGTTCCTTGAATAAAATCTATTATGCAGAGTAGATCCGGTTTTAGAAATAAGATCTCCCGCAGCTGACTCCAGCCGAAGGCCGTCTCCATGCGTCCTGCTACGTGAGCGAAAGTTGTTTCTGCTTGCCATGAGAGCAGTTCGTGCTTCGGCACAGATGCCCACTGGAAAGCGCTTTCAGGATTGGCCGGGTGCTGATCGTCGACGCACACCGAGGCGTGGGCTTGGGGCCCGCGGAACCAGTTGCGTTCCGGGCCTGCATAGGTATATGTGCCGGGGTCGACGACGAAAGTTCGAGCGCCTTTTTGGAGTTGGAAGCTGAGTAAGTCTGCATGGGCATGACCGCCATTGAGCCAGCCATGGGGGCCGCAATCAAAGGCCACATAGGAGGCTTCTTGGGACCAGTCACTTCTTATAAAGAAGAATCCCGTTGACTCAAAACCTCTAGAGAGGGAGGACGGTTCCTGTTTGGGTAGTCTTTCATGGGCTTCTTGGCTTTCGGGCCCCAGCAGCCAGAACGTCTCCTCCTGAAATTCCTCTGACAGGTGTTTGAAATCACTCCGTCCGAAAAGAACGGCCAGAGTGGAGAATAGTCCGCGCAGATCATTGCCTT
>CAYUBU010000265.1:0-3236 GCA_964443105.1 uncultured Nitrospirota bacterium | reverse complement strand
AAATGGCAATCCGAACGGGCTCATGACCTGAGGGAGAGAGCGACACTCCCCCTTTCCAGCACCATGGGTACCCCCTTTCGTAAGACGCCATCGGGGGTTGAAGTATCTGCACCGCCCCATAGGGCGGTTTATCCGTCTTCGCAAAATGCTACGCCGCGACAGGTCCGCCCTCGTAATAGATTTTCTCACCCACTATCCCGGTTAGTTAGAGTCCATCCGGAAACGCTTCACCTCTGGATGGTTACAATAAACTGTTTCCAATTCGGAAACTAGCTGAAATTCCCTCATCCAAAAATGAGTTCCAGCGTCACAAGGGTCGTTACATTCCAAAGCCCATGGAGGATGACGGCAGCCAGGAGATTCTGGGTGTGGTAGTAGATGGCGCTCAGCATGATCCCGATGGCGAAAAGCCCGAAAAAAACGGAAAAGTCAAAATGAACCGCGGCAAACAGGAAGGCGCTCAGCAGAACGCCTCCGACGGTCCCGATGCGCGCCCGGAATGCATTGAACAAGAAACCCCGAAAGAAGATCTCTTCGAACCAGGGCGCCATAATGCCGATCGTCACAAAGAAGAGAATCTTCGCCGTGAAAGAAGACGACGCCACCACCATGGGAATCATGGGATTGCTGGAAATCGGGGCCTCCTGCAGGAAGAGGGATGACAGATAGAGCGCCAGCAGAACCACCGGTACCGTTGCCGCGTAACCTCCCACGCCCCATCGAATGGTCGTCGCCCAGGAGTTGCCCGTTGAGACGAGTCCCATGGTTCGGAAGGCCTGATCAAGATTCTCAGTAAAAAAGTACCGGCGAATCAGGAACAGTCCCAGGATGATTTGCAGTCCGTAGAGAACGGGAACCAGGCTCTCCGTTGCGAGTCCCCGGTCATCGAATAGACGATAAAGAGGATTGAGCATAAACGATAGAATCGTGAGAGCCGAGAAGAAGAGGAGAAAAACAAAATAGCCGTCCAGAAAATTCCAGGGAGCCCTGTGGAGGATCTCTTCGGTTCTGATCCGGTAATCCTTCAAATGGCGGTAGATGAACCGAATCCATAACCAGAGTCCGGCACAGGCTGTCCCTGCCAGAACCAGGGAGATGAGGCCCGTGCGCCAGCCCGTTCTCCATCCAAGGCGATGGAGTGACTCTTTGTAACCGCGGGCCATGGCTTCGTCACCGATCTTCTCTGCATAACGCACCAGTGCCGTCAGGGAGAACCAGTTCGTCCCCAGTCGATCAAGAAAAAGGTCCAGATCGGGCGTCTCGGGCTGAGGAGGTCCATAGAGATCTCGGACCACCGCCAACAAGGCGGGATCCTCGTCGGGCAGCCCTTCGAAATAGGCGCCGGCAGCGGTTGCGACTCCCTGGTGCCGGTCAGCCTCGTAGCGGAGGATGGCATCTTCCACTTGAAGCACCATGTGGAAAGGGTCTCGACTCGCTTCAGCGCTGAAGCGCTGACTCAGGGAAGCAAGAGCCCGGCCCCGGGAGTCAGGCGCTTCCCGGGATGTGAGCTCCTGGGTTTCGAGTTCAAGCTCGATGATCCGAAGTGAGATGACACTGGCACCCGGCGCCTCGTCTGCCGGTTTTGTACTCCAACTGGAATAGAGCACCCAGATGAATAAACCTGTCATGACGCACGAAAGAACGATTTTCTTCTCTCTCCAAGTCAGTCCCATGGAGACATTATAGAGTAACAGACCCGGTTGAGCAACAGGGTTTCGGGCTCAGGGTTTCGGACTCAGGCAGAGAGAGTTGGAGCAGGGGCAGGTCTTTTATTCCCGACAGAGGGGATAGGGAGGGAAACAACGGTGAGGGCAGCGAGCCGACTTCGGGGCCTCCGGCGACAAGGTCGGCATTCCGGTTTTGGCTCTCGTCAACGCCCCGGTTTAGAGGAATTTGTTCAGCTTGCTGAGAACCTCACTGGCATAGCGAAAGAACTCATCGGCCACGATGGCAACCCAAAACCCTTCCTCGCCCCGGGCTTCAAGCAATTTCATACCGTATACCGTCATACCCGATGAAGGGCCCGCGACAATCCCCTCCTGACGAATCAACTGCACCAGGGTGCGATAGGCGTCATCGGAATCGATCAAGAGTCTCTCATCCACCACCGTCTCATCATAGATTTCGGGCTTCATGGTATACTCGGTGTTTCTCAAACCATAGAATTCGTGGCTCTGTTCACTCGGTTCCACGGCAATGATCTTGATGTCTCGATTCTTCTCCTTCAGATAGCGGCCGACGCCCGTAATGGTGCCGCCGGTACCGATACCGCTTACCAGGTGGGTGATCCTGCCGCCTGTCTGTTCCCAGATTTCTGGCCCCGTGGTGTTGTAGTGTATCTCCGGGTTATGGCAATTACCGTACTGGTAGGGCACGAAATGGTTGGGTAATTCCTTGTACCCGAAGGCTGCCGCGATGGCGCCTTCGCCGGGGAACCGTGGACAGGCGTCATCCTCGGCCAGATCCATGTCCTGGGTTGTAACTGTCAGGAGTGCCTTCTTCCCCGCGGGTATCTGATCCCCGGCCGTAATGATCGGCTTTTTGAAACCCATGGCATTGAGAAAAACGCTGAGGGCGACGCCCGTGTTGCCGGAAGTCGGCTCCACGCATGTGGTGTCGGCGGTCAGGTCGCCATCCCGAATAGCGCCGGTAATCATTCCGTAAGCCGTTCTATCCTTGATGGATCCCGCGGGATTGAAGTATTCGAGTTTGGCGCAGGCCGTGCGATTCGCTGTGGGCGGGATGAGGTGATTCAAACGCACCATGGGGGTGTCCCCGATGAGTTCGGTGACATCGTTGTAGACGCCGCTGTGCCGCAGTGCTCTCCGGGTCTGGTCCTTCATGGCTTCATCTTGCTCCCTTCCGTGCAATGATCTGCCAGTCGGTATCATTCACCTTACTCACATCGATCACTTCGTTTCCCTCCCCCTGAAGACTGCGGGGCACGTTCTCCGCTGCAGGCTGATGGTCAAGTATAACCTTCAGGACCTCCCCCGGCTCCAATGTTTCCAGAGCCAGCTTGGTTTTCACAAAGGTGTAAGGGCAGACTTCTCCTTTAATATCGATTTCCCTGTCTATTTTGATTTCGTCCTTCATATGCGCGACCTCCCTCTATATTGCCAATTCCACTCTACCAGCACACCACCGATTCAGATTTGAGCAGGAGTTCCACAATCTCATCATAGCCCACAAGTCTCGCGGGGCTCTCAATGCCCCTGGCCTCAACGTCATCCCGA
>CAYUBU010000264.1:0-5679 GCA_964443105.1 uncultured Nitrospirota bacterium | reverse complement strand
GACAGAACTGCCGACGTCAAATCCGTCAGTCCAGGTGGCTCAGTTCCCGGTCGTGACGGCGGACCAGCACGATCTGTGCCGTGACGGCGCCGATGAGGGCGAGGAACATGTCCCACTGGGTGTCCCAGACATCGCCCTGGGTCCCGAGAAAGGCCTCCGCCGACTCGCCGCCCAGAAGCGCCGCCCACCACTCGGTGAATTCGTAGAAGGCGCTGAAGGCAAGACAGACTGAAGTCACCAGGAAGAAGAGCCACTTTCCCGGGACCAGGGGGGAGCGTCGAAGGAGAATCTCCCTGGCCAGTATGGCCGGGATGAAACCCTGGGCGAAATGGCCCAGGCGATCGTAGTGGTTCCGGGCCAGGTTGAAAAGGTCTGCCGCCCAGAAGCCGAGGGGGACCCGGGCGTAGGTGTAGTGTCCTCCGATCATGAGGATAATCCCGTGGATCAGCAAAAGCCGATAGAGGAGTGGGGTCAGCGGAAAATCTCGGTAGGTGGTGGCCAGAACCGGAATGGCGATCAAAACCGGCAGCACTTCCAGAAACCAGGTCAGCCGATCGAAGGGGGCCAGGCCGGAGATGATCAGGCCGATCAGTGCGATGCCCATGAGTGCCATAGGTTCATTGAGTCGCCGAGCCATAGGTGCCCACACACCCCTTTCTCTCATAGGGTTCGGAAGAAGGTTGCCAGGTACCGAAAAGCCACGATAAGGACGATGATCCCCAGCATGGCTTTGATCCACCGTTCCGGCACATGGCGCTGGGTTTTCGCGCCGCAATAGATGCCCGCCAGTCCGCCGGCGCCGAAAAGAAGACCCAGCGGCCAGTCGGGCGGTGCCACCGTGCCGGCAACGGGAATCAGGCTGTAGAAAAGAATGCCGGCCAGAGAAGAAATCACCGTGCCCAGGAGGATGGCGCCGGCAATCACGTAAACGGGGAGCCTGAATACCGTGATGCACAGGGGGGCCAGGATGGACCCGCCTCCGATTCCGTAGGCGCCGCCGATGACGCCCACAAGAAAAGCGGCACCCGCCATGGCCGGGGTGGAGAAGGCATGGGTCCTTCCCATGAACTCAAATCGGGTTATACCCGGTCCGATCGCGCCGCGGACCACCTGCCCGACGGCAGCGCCGGGCATCTTTTCATCATCTTTGACTTCATCTTTGACTTCGGCGCTGATGCTCCAGAAGAGCTTCAGGCCGATGCCCATGAGAACCGTGGCGACAAATAACTTGAACCGCTGGGGGTCGGGCAGGTAGAGGACCCGGAGGTAATAGCCGGCCAGGATGCCCGGGAGCAGCCCGCCGGCCAGGACACCCGCCAGGGGCCACGCCAGCCGGCCTTCCCGGGCGTAGCGGTAGATGCCGCCGGGGGGGCCGATCAGATTGAACAGAAAATTTGTCGATGTCACCGAGGGAGTAGAATATCCCAGAACGCTTATCTGGAACGGGAGGAGGAGAAAGGCGCCTGAAATGCCGGCCATGGAGGTAAAAAAAGAGATGACAAAGGCGACGAGGGGCGGAACGAAAAGACCGGTCTGTACACCGGAGACGGGAAAGGTGACTTGGAGGAGATCCAGCAAGGGTTTGCTCTTCCTGTTCGTGCTGTCATCACGGGGGTGTCATGGTTCATCACGATACGACCGGGCACCGCCATCCCTGACCGATTCCCCCGACTCCCGGCGCAAGCGCCGATGCAGCGGTCTTTCAGCCCGTGAACAAAGGGGGCTTCTTATCCATCCGGATGGTTCGGACGGCGGATCGGACGATAGCGACAATCTGGTTGTTGGTCCTGTGGTCTGCCGGGTAGAGAACAAAGCCTGTGTCCGCTTCCCGGAGATTATAGGTGTAGCCGATCAGGGTCTCGGCGTCATGAAAGACGACTTCCACCCGATCCCCGAACCCCTGCCGGCGGGCCTGGCCGTCGGGGCGATAGTCGGGGTCGCCGTGAAAGTCCTTGACGTAGAAGAGGGCCTTGAGTTCCTCCAGCCCGATTTGGACCTCCCCCATCTCTCCGTTCGTCTGGATGTCGACTTCGGTGAGATCAAAGGTTTTGCGGTAGAGGGCGAAATTCCGGGTATACCCCTTCCGGATCCTGCCCCCTTTGTAGTGAACGACCACGGGATAATGTTTTTCCATCACGCCCCCCTGCCCATGATTTGCCTCGATGAGACACGCCTCGTCATCAGAGTATCCCAGCCTCCCGAGACCTGTCAAGACCCTGAGGGGTCTGCGTGAGGAGCTGATGGAGGCCAGTGGGGCGCCGCCCTGGGGGATGGGAGCCCCGGCGGGGGTCTCCCCGACGATTTCCACCTCGCCCTTCTCCCGGGATCAGCCGTCTCTCAGCCGGCTGTCAGCCTGTGATTCTATTGCCGATTCAATCTTGACAAAGAGGATTCTTCTGATTTATGATCCTTCGTCAGATTACCTGAATGTGCATGGCCCCCGGTTCGTCGGTTTGCGGGCCTGCCGGACCCCGGTCGTGGTGCCCTGTCCCGCGACATTTCCATTCCTTTTGAATACCCATGTCTTTTCTGATTACGTCGGAGTGTGTGGTTTGCGGTGCCTGTCAGGTCGCCTGTCCCGTGGACGCCATTGTGGAGGCCGGGGACGCTTTTATGATTACCAGGGACTGTATCGAATGCGGTGCCTGTCTCGGGGTCTGCGCCGTGGGAGCCATCGTGGAGATGGAAGAGAAGGTGAAAGATGCTTCGGATCTTTAATACATTGACCGGCCGGAAGGAGGAATTCTTTCCGATCCGGCCGGGTCAGGTCGGCATGTATGCCTGCGGTGTGACCGTGTATGACCACAGCCATATCGGCCATGCCCGGGGGGCGGTGGTCTTTGACATGGTCCGGCGCTATCTGGCCTACAAAGGGCTGAAGGTGACCTACGTCCGGAATTTCACCGACGTGGATGACAAGATCATCAACCGGGCCCGGGAGGAAGGGGTCTCCTGCGAGACCATCGCCGAACGCTACATCCGGGAGTACCAGAAGGACATGGACGCCCTGGGTGTGGAGCGGGCCGACCTGGAACCGAAGGCCACCGACCATATGGCCGAAATCATCGCCATGGTCCAGACCCTCGTCGACAAGGAACAGGCCTATGTGGCAGAGGGAGATGTTCTCTTTGCCGTCGATCGTTTTGCCGGTTACGGGAGTCTGTCGAAAAGAAAACTGGACGACATGATGGCCGGCGCCCGGGTGGAAGTGGATCAAAAGAAGAGAAATCCCCTCGATTTTGTTTTGTGGAAGGCGTCGAAAGCCGGTGAGCCCGCCTGGGAGAGCCCCTGGGGGCCGGGGCGGCCCGGCTGGCATATTGAGTGCTCCGCCATGAGTCAGGCGCACCTGGGACAGACCTTTGATATCCACGGCGGCGGGAAAGACCTCGTCTTCCCCCATCATGAAAACGAGATTGCCCAGAGTGAGGCGGCCACGGGATGCCCCTTCGTCAAGTATTGGCTCCACAACGGCTTCGTCAACATCAACCAGGAAAAGATGTCCAAATCGCTGGGCAATTTCTTCACCATCAAGGAGGTCCTCTCGGGCTTTGATCCCGAGACGGTCCGCCTCTTTCTCCTTGCCACCCATTACAGGAGTCCCATCGATTTTTCCGACCAGAGCCTCAAGGATTCCGAAAAGGCCCGGCGGCGGGTCTACAACCTCCTTCAGGAAGTGGACGATCATCTGGCGAATCTCCCGGCCCCCTCAACGGCAGGCGAGACCTCCGGGGAGGTCATGGCGCAAGCGGCGGCCATGATCCCCGATTTTGAGTCCGCCATGGACGACGACTTCAACTCGGCCCGGGCGCTGGGCAATCTCTTTGAGAGTGTCCGCCTCCTCAACAGTTTTCTCCAGGTGCCCGAAGAAGAGCGTCGGGAAGAGGCGGCTCCGGTGCTGACCCTTTTCAGGGAGAACCTGGCAAAGATCGCGGCGGTTCTCGGGCTTTTCAACCAGCAGCCCGCTGACGTGCTCCAGGGGAAAGGGGATCTGGACGCCCCATCCATCGAGGCCCGAATCGTTCAGAGGAATGAAGCCCGGGCCCGCAAGGATTGGGCCGAAGCCGACCGGATCCGGAACGAACTGGAAGAGGAGGGTATCCTCCTCAAGGACAGGCCCGGGGGGGGCACCGACTGGGAAAAAGCCCGTTAGAGCGGGGTTTGAAGCCGCGACCGAAGAGTCGAGCCATCGCAGCGCGCAAGACGCACAAGGCGGCGAAAGCCGCACCGGACTACATTTATGGCATCCACCCTGTAGAAGAGGTGGTCGCCCGGGGAGCGTCTCAGGTTCAGCGGATCTGGGTGGCCAAAGGGGTGACCAATCCCCGGATTCAGGCACTGATCGACCTGGCCCGCCGTGAAAAACTCGATCTTCGGTTCGAAGAGCGGAGCCGCATGGACCGCATGTCCCGGGGGGAACCCCATCAGGGGGTGATCGCCCTCTCTCCCGGGAAGGAGATCTTGACTCTGGAGGGGCTCCTTTCTCTTTCTGCCGGGACGGGGGAGGATCCCTTTTTCCTGATTCTCGATCAGGTTGAAGATCCGGGCAACCTCGGAGCCGTGGCCCGGACCGCTGCCGCCGCCGGTGTCCACGGTCTGATACTGCCCCGTCGGGGGGCGGCACCCTTGTCGGGCACGGCCTTCAAACGGTCGGCAGGCGCCCTGTCCCGAATGCCCGTGGCCCATGTTTCCAATCTCGTCCAGGCCATAAAGGTATTGAAAAATAAAGGAATATGGGTGATCGGCGCCGCTGCCCAAGCCTCCACCCGCTACACCGAGGCTGATCTTCGGGGCCCCATCGTCCTGGTGGTCGGGGGGGAGAGCGGTGTGCGAAGGCTGGTGGCCGAATCCTGTGATCTCATGGTCTCCATTCCCATGAAACAGGCGAGTGAGTCCCTCAACCTTTCGGTAGCCGCGGCGCTTCTCATCTACGAGGTGGTGAGAAAAAGAGAAAAAAAATAAAAAAGGGGATATTTTTTACTTGAAATCCCCATGGTCTTAGTCTATGTTACCGGTTTACTTTGGTGAGTTGCGGACGCCGCCTCCCTTTCCTTTTCCGGTTTAGTTTTCGGGACTTATCACTCTTGAGGGAGGAGGGTGGATGTTTTTGGAGCGACGGCGCTCATTCGCCCGGACAGCGGTTGCGGAGAGTGGCCGATGTAGCTCAACGGTAGAGCAACTGATTTGTAATCAGTAGGTTGTCGGTTCGATTCCGGCCATCGGCTCCAGAATAGAGCATGATCGGCGATTAGGAGTCTTGTAGGGGGGATCCCGAACTCTGTGGGGAGGTTCCCGAGTGGCCAAAGGGAACAGACTGTAAATCTGTCGGCGAAGCCTACGGAGGTTCGAATCCTCCCCTCCCCACCATTCAGACAGGCCATCAAAGATGTTGCGGGAGTAGCTCAGGGGCTAGAGCGTCAGCCTTCCAAGCTGAGGGTCGCGGGTTCGAATCCCGTCTCCCGCTCCAAGCAGCGGCGGGAAGCATTGCGTAGAAAGGGGCAGATGGGAAAGGCCGGCAGGCGGACACGATTTGGTTGGCCCGATTGGCGGCGCTGATTTTTTCTTTGCCCTTTCCACTGTTTGTGCCCACGTAGCTCAGTTGGCAGAGCGCATCCTTGGTAAGGATGAGGTTCACCGGTTCGATTCCGGTCGTGGGCTCCACTCCGATGGTTCCGGAAGAGG
>CAYUBU010000263.1:0-6461 GCA_964443105.1 uncultured Nitrospirota bacterium | reverse complement strand
ACTCTTCTCTCAAGTTTTGCCTGAGTCTGCCGATATAAAGCCTATGGCCATCGTTTCATCTGTAACTGCCAGGGCGAGTGATCACTGTTCTCAGACAAGATACAAATTTGACAGAGCTAACCATGACTCAGCCGCTTCTGCATCACGAGGTGCTCACACTCTCATTGTTTTATCTTGTGGGGATCCTGCCTTTCCACAAGGATTGGCGCAGCAACCGGCGCACCAGTTGCTAGAAAAGGACAGGGTGAAAAACGCAACCCGAGCCAAAACGAAACTGCTCGTCCACGTCCGCCATGTATCCGCATACCTATCCCAGGGACACTGGCGGTGCTCGAACCACTGATGCAACGCGACCTACATGCGACGGAGCGGTATTGTGTGGAAACTCCGTTGTTGGCAGAAACCGAGAGGAGGGGGCTATGAAAAGGCCGGGTGAGACAGCGAAACAACCTGTGGTACTCATCGTCGACGATGATGAAACGCTCCAGTTGGTCATGCAATCCTCTCTGGAAGAGGAGGGCTTGATAGTCAAAATAGTCCGCAGCGGTGAAGAGGCGCTAGAGGTTTTTCCGGACATCTGTCCGGACATCGTCATTCTGGATGTCATGATGCCCGGTATGGACGGTTTTGCGACCTTTGAAGAATTAAGGAAACTGCCGGAGGGAAAAAATACGCCCATCATCATGATTACGGCGGCCGATGATTTGGACTGCATCTGCCGAGCCTACGCCATCGGAGCCACGGATTTCATCACCAAACCGATGAAATTACCCATCTTCACCCATCGGGTGAAATATATTCTTCGAGCGACGCAGGTTCTCAAGGATCTGGCTGTCAGCGAAGCCCGCTTGGAGAATGCCCAACGGATTGCGCGCCTGGGGCACTGGGAATGGCATACCCGTGAGGATGCATTCTTCTGCTCCACTGAAATTTGCCGCGTCGCAGGCCTCACGCCTCCGCACTCCGTGCCGACCTATGAGGCGTTTCTAAACCTGGTTCACCCCGACGACAGAACGCTTTTTGTTGAAGCCATCAACGCTGCGCGGAAGGAGCAAAAACAGATCAACCTTGAGCATCGCATCCTGACAGCGAAGGGGATGACCCGCTTCGTGCATCATCAGGCCGAGGCCCTTTGCGACACCACGGGAACCGTCCGCATTATTGGCACTCTCCAGGATGTGACAGAGCGCAAGAGAGCGGAGGAGAGAATCAGCTATCTAGCGTATTACGATGAGCTCACCGCCCTGCCCAACCGCACCTTCTTCAAAGAGCACCTAGAGCAAACCCTCAAACTGGCCCGTCATCACAGCCGGATCGCGGGGGTGCTCATTCTCGATCTGGATGATTTCAAGCGCGTCAATGAAACCTTTGGACACGCCGCGGGAGACCAGCTTTTAAGAGAGGTTTCAGAGCGGCTTTCCAATTTTGTACGGATCGATGATGTCGTGTCACGTCCGGGGCGTGAGGAACCGGAAAGTGGCGTTTCCCGCTTCGGCGGTGACGAATTCACCCTAATGCTCACGGAAATCAGACGGGAAGAAGATGCTGGGCGCGTGGTCGCACGGATCCTAAAGGTACTGTCCGAGCCGTTCCAGCTCAACGGTCAGGACCTGGTGCTGACTGCCAGTGCCGGCATCGCGCTCTTTCCCCACGACGGCGATGATATGGACACGCTTCTCAAAAACGCCGAAACCGCCATGCATCAAGCCAAACGCCGGGGACAAAACAATTGTGAGTTCTATACTCAATCGATGAATGCCACGTCCTTAGACCGTCTCACCCTACAGAACGACCTGCGCAAGGCGTTGGAGGGCGAACAGTTTCTCTTGCACTATCAGCCGATCCTCGATATCAAGACTAGAAAACTGACTGGGATGGAAGCCCTGGTGCGATGGAACCACCCCGATCGCGGCATGGTGTCACCGGGGGATTTTATACCGCTGGCTGAAGAGACCGGTTTGATCGTTCCTATAGGGGAATGGGTCCTCAGGACCGCCTGCGCCCAGAACAAAGTCTGGCAGGAGGCCGGGTTTGAAACGGTGTATGTCTCAGTTAACGTCTCACACAAACAGTTCGAAGACCCGAACTTCTATGAGGCCGTGGCAAACGCCGTGAACGCCTCCGGCCTGGCGCCCCAGCATCTAGTTCTGGAACTGACTGAAAGCACCACGATGAAGAATGCCGAGACCACCATTGGCTTCCTGGATAAATTCAAAGAACTGGGGATCCGGCTCTCCGTCGATGACTTCGGCACCGGTTACTCATCGCTCAGCTGCCTCCGGCGCTTTCCCCTGGACGTGCTCAAGGTAGATCGCAGTTTCGTCAGGGAAATCACGACCAATGCGGACCAGACGGAAATCACCAAGACCATTATCGCCCTGGCCCGCAGTCTGAGTCTTAAGGTGATTGCCGAGGGTGTGGAAACAGAGGAGCAGCTCCTATTCCTCCGTGCGCTGGGTTGCGATGCTGTACAGGGTTTCCTCTTCAGCCCCCCCGTCGCGCCAGATGCCTTTGTACAATTCCTCTCAACCGTCCATGTGCAGGGGACTCCCGAGGTGGGGCAGCCGATTTAAACCCGGCGGCAGGAAGTCGGAAATCAAGCTGCGGCATCGCCTTCTGAATGTAAGGGCGTTCCTTTGCGACCTGCGGTAGATGCTTCTTCGTGGGATAGAAATGGGGAAAACAGGCACCTGCGGAGCCAGTCCCCTTTTGGGGTTCTGGTCCCGAGTGGCAGCTGAAGCCAATCGTTTCTTCATGACAAGTACCTCTTCTGCCATTAAATAAACCTCTTCATCATCTTAGCCGTGAAATCTTCCACGGTGTCTATCGTGACCTGATGCGCGTCACGGACTTTTTCAGCATGTTTCAGCAGTTCCGGATCTTTCATGTCAGCCAGTTTGGAGAAGATGCCTGTCCTCCTGCCAATCATGTAGATCACCTGTTCTTTTGGCCTCATGCGCAGAAATTTTCGAATTGGTGCTGTCATTCTGCCCTTGTCAATCGGCAGGCGGCCTTCCGCCTCCTGGAATAGGTTCACAATATGGTCACTTTTTACTGTACTGGTAATTCCGTTCAGGTTCTCAAGAAACAGGAGGATTTCCTCTGCCATCTGTACATCGCCTATCTTGGCAAATACCCCTGACTGGTAGTCCTTAAATAGTTCGATATTTTCAGGGATCGCCAAAGTCCTTATGCGAATAAAATCCGGATCTATTTTGTTCATGGCATCGGCTGTCTCAATGGCGTTCGCCCTTGAGTGTTTTTCTCCCCCGAGCCCAGGCATGAAATATTCCGACAGCTCTATGGCAGCACTTTTTACTTTCTGCCCTGCAATGATATGGGTCTCTTTATCCACTCCCTTATTAATGAATTTCAGAACCTCATCGGAAGCTGATTCCATACCAATGTGAATTCTGTTAAGGCCCGCCTCAGCCATACGTGCCATGTCCTTGTCACTGATTCGAGCGATGGAACTGGAGCGAGCATAAGAGGTGATACGTTCGATGTGGGGGAACGTTTTGCGAATATGTTTGAGGATTTCAACCAAGTCATCGGGCTTCATGATAAGACTGTTTGCATCCTGAAGGAATATTGACGTCATCCCGCCACGAAACCAGTTTAAAGCAAAATGAAAAGCCAACCGTCCATTTTCAGAAAGCCTATCCTGCAAGTCTTTTAACTCCCCATGTGTTGTCCCACCGGACTGCTTTATGGTTTTTTGAATTTCATCAACGCACTTTTTGATCAGATCAATGTCTTTAACAACGTGACGGACCGGGCGTATGCTGAACTTCTCGCCCTTGTAGAGACCGCAGAATTTACACTTGTTCCAGGGACAATTTCTTGTAATCCTCAGCAAAAGGCTCGTGGCTTCGCTCGGTGGCCGGATTGGACCAACTTCAAAGCCATCGTATTGTTCTTCTGTTTTCATGTCTACCTGTTATCATTCCTATCCATAAAATATAGTTCAACGAATTATACAGCAAATCCAAAAAAGGAGCCAGGCCTCATGATTGCAGGCGGTGATTGCAGGCCCCATCGAACTGTGCTATTCTTCCCCGTCAGAGAAAGGATCTAGCATGGAGTCTACACAGACAGTTCAGGATCTTTTTGGCCCCGGGGGCCGGCTCTCCCACATTCTTCCGGCCTACGAATTTCGGCCCGAGCAGTGCAGGATGAGCGAAATGGTATTCTCCGCCCTGACCGGAAAACGGCATGCCTTCGTTGAAGGGGGCACGGGCACCGGCAAGACGCTCGCCTACCTGGCTCCGGCAATCCTCTCGGGGTTGAAAGTGGTTATCTCCACCGGAACCAAGGCGCTCCAGGAGCAGCTTTTCTACAAAGATATCCCCTTGATTCGAAAAGTCTTGTCCACTCGGTTCCAGGCGGCCTATATGAAGGGGCGCTCCAACTACCTCTGCCTGAACCGCTTCACCCAATTTCAACAGGCCCCCCTTTTTGAGCGGTCCGGCGATGGGGCTTTTTTCAAGAAGATTCCATCCTGGGTCGAGCAGACCAAGCGGGGCGATGTGTCGGAACTCTCCGGCCTGGACGAAACGTCCGCCCTATGGCGTCAGTTGAACGCCGGTGGCGAAACCTGCCTCGGCGGCAAGTGCCCGGACCTGAACAGATGCTTCATCACGGCCATGCGGCGCGAGGCGGCCCGGGCCGACCTGATCATTGTGAACCATCACCTTTTCTTCGCCGACCGGTCGGTTAAGGGCAAGGGCTATGGCGAGGTGATTCCCGACTACGACGCGGTCATCTTCGATGAGGCCCATATGATCGAAGATGTGGCGACACACCACTTCGGCCTGCAAGTCAGTAATTATCGCTTCGACGAGCTTGTCAGGGATACGCGCCATGGACTGCCGAAAAAGAGCAAGGCGAAAAAAGCCGCAGCGGTGTTAGAGTTCTGCGACCGGTTGGAAGCGGCATCCAAAGGGTTTTTTGCTCTCTTCTATTCTGGACCGATGCTCTACCGGCTTGAGCCGAAGGTTGTGAGCGGGCCCATGGGCTCCCAGGGAGATGCGCTGACCACGTCTTTAACCGAGTTGGCCGAGCGTATCAGGGAGCACGGAGACGGCAGCGATGAGCTGGCAAGCTGCGGCCGGAGGGCCGGGGAGCTCGCCCGGGAACTGCATACCATCCTCCATGGCACCGACGCGGGGCAGGTCTACTGGTGTGAGATCAGGGGCAAAGGGGTCTTCCTCCATGCATCTCCCATCCATGTGGCCGAGGCCTTGGAAACGGAGGTTTTCTCCCATGTCGATAGTGCGATTCTGACGTCGGCAACCTTGACCGTCGGTGGGGATTTCGGTTTCATGAAAGAACGACTCGGGCTCATGGAAGCAGATGAGCTGTCACTGCCGTCCCCCTTCAATCTGTCCGATCAGGTCCTTCTCTACTTGCCGGACATGAGTCACGAACCGAACGGTGCCGGTTTTGATGAGGAGGCTGCCGATGAAATCGAAGGGATTCTGGCAAAAACCCGGGGGCGGGCCTTCGTTCTCTTCACGAGCAACCAGCGTCTCAACGGGGTACACGCGTTGCTCAAGGACAGGCTCGATTACCCGGTTCTCAGACAGGGCGAGGCATCCCGTGAAGAACTCCTTGAGAGGTTCCGCAACGATACCCACTCGGTTCTCTTTGCCACCCGCTCCTTCTGGCAGGGAATCGATGTGGCCGGCGAGGCGCTCTCCTGCGTGATCATCGACAAGCTTCCCTTCGCGTCCCCCGGGGACCCCCTTGTATCTGCCCGGATTGAGACAATCCGTGAGCGGGGAGGCAACCCCTTCTACGAATACCAGCTTCCGGAGGCGGTTATCGCACTGAAGCAGGGGTTTGGTCGCCTGGTCCGAAGCCGTCAGGATTCAGGGATACTCTCCATTCTGGATCGGCGAATCACATCCCGGTCTTACGGGAAATTCTTCATCAAGAGTTTGTCGCCCTGCACGACAACCCGAAGGCTGGAGGATGTTGATAAGTTTCTGAGCGCCCGGCGCTGATGAGGCACAAAGATCCCGACGGGGAGAATCTTAGCCTCATGAAGGCGCTATCCCTTGATGACGCCCAGTGGTTTCAAACGGGCCACCTTAAGGGCGATTCCTGCATCGTGCATGACCTGGACCACCTTATCAATATCCTTATAGGCCTCGGACATCTCTTCGGCCATGGTTTTCCGTCCCCGGGACATGGCGATGATTCCTTTGTCCTCCAATTCACGATGGATGGCTCTTCCTTTGGCTGCCTTGACGGCGCCGTGCCGGGAGAGCACCCGGCCAGCGCCGTGGCACGTGGAACCGAAAGTTTCCTCCATGGCCCTTTCCGTGCCGACACTCACATAGGACGCCCGCCCCATGTCGCCGGGGATTAAAACGGGCTGGCCCACGGCGCGGTAGGCTGCGGGAACCAGCGGATGGCCCGGCGGAAACGCCCGGGTCGCCCCTTTCCGATGAACA
>CAYUBU010000262.1:0-2589 GCA_964443105.1 uncultured Nitrospirota bacterium | reverse complement strand
CAGACATCATATTTCGCCTGTATCATTGTCGGTCCTGGTAACAGGCGGGTATCACGGACGTGAATCGTCGCTCGTCGCACATTATAGGCTCGGGATGGAGAAATGACCGGAATTAGATCCGTTTCAAGACTAACGATAGGAATCGCGTTCATCGTTTTGTCTTCGTCGTCCCATGGGGCGCCCCATGAGTACGATCCCGACAACGGCGAGGAGATCAACGAGGTGTGCGCCGGCTGCCACGGAGAGTTCGGGCAGGGCGGCAAAGAAGGGGAATATCCGCGGCTCGCGGGGATGCCTGCCGATTTCATCAGCAGACAGCTGCTCCTGTTCCGGGAAAGGGAGCGGCCCAACCTGGCCATGGTGGAATACGTGGATCACCGGCAGATGCCGGATCCAGACATACAGGATGTCTCCATTTATTTATCGGGGATTAAGCTCAAGACCAGGCTCCCCCCCGCCGATGAAAACGATCCCGATTTCGACGCCTACGAACGCCTGCTGGCATCAAAACGGCTGATGCAGATACCCCGTGCCCCGGGTGATGCGGAAAACGGCAGAAAACGCTACCGCAAGGAGTGTGCCTCCTGCCACGGCAAGGAGGGTTGGGGAGACCCAAAGGACGCCGTCCCCATGCTCGCGGGCCAGTACACCAACTACCTGTGGCGCCAGGTTAGGAAATACCGGGAGAAGATCAGGATTCACGATCCCGACGATCCAGCCGACACCTTGCTTCAAGAGTTTCGGGACGAGGAATTGCGCGACATTTTCGCCTACCTGTCCATAGCCGATGATTGAACATGCGAATCTACATGCAGACAACAAGCACCCCGGACCAGCCGCTTAGGTTTTATCACCTGCAGCTGCAGCCGGATCTGCTGGGCGGCTGGAGTCTGATTCGCGAGTCGGGGGTTCAGGGCTCCCGGGGCCAATCCAAGAAGGCCTACTACAAGCAACGCTCGGAAGCGGAGCAAGCCCTGATGCGGCTGCGTGACAATCAGCTGCGAAGGGGCTACCGGGTGGTTTTTCGCGAAGGTTCGCCAAGGGAAGCCGAATAGCGGTTGTGGGGTCCCCCCTTGGTTGTGCCGAACAGCTGTGTCGATATCGTTATCCCGATAGTAACTTAAGATACTCACACGGAGTCACGGAGACACGGAGAGCAAGAGATACATCAGGATGAAATCAGAGGTATTTTCATAAGCCTCCGTATCTCCGTGACTCCGTGTGAGGCAATGCTTTGTTATCTATCAAGAGACAGCGGATGCAATGTGCCTTCCGCCATTTGGGATAATAGTGCGTCCCGGCGGTTAATGCGCCTTTCTCAGCCGGCATAGAAAAAAGCCGTCCATCTCCGATGTGGGGAGAATCCGCACGGCCCCCGCAAGATCCTCATTCAAGGCTTTTCCCCGCCATTCGACCAGGCCGGGTTGAATATTGTCCAGAGGCAATATGATGGATTCGACGGACAGCTGCCCCTGATATCGCCTGAGCTGCGCATCCAGGATCATCTCGTTCTCCTCCGGCGCGAAGGAACAGGTGCAGTACAGGAGCGTCCCCCCGGGCTTCAGGCTCCGAATCGCGGAATCGAGCAGACGTTTCTGCTTGCGTGCCGATTCCTTCACCTTTTTGAGGCTCCAGTGGGCCCAGCTTGCCTTATCCCTGGTGGTGAAACGGGCCTCCGATGAACAGGGGGCGTCCAGCAACACCCGGTCGAAGCGCTCCGGCACCTTGGCGCCGACGGCCCGGCCGTCCATCAGATATCCCTTTACCAGGGTGGCCCCGTGGCGTTCAAGATTGGCCTTGAGCTTGAAGAACCGCCCCTTGACGGATTCCACGGCGGATATCCGACCCCGGTTTTCCATCATCGCCGCCATCTGCAGCGTCTTGCCCCCCGGGGCGGCTGCCAGATCGAGCACGGTTTCACCGGGCCTGGGATCGAGGACCAGGGGGGCCAACATGGAAGAGAGGCCCTGGATGTAGATACGCCCCCCGCTGAAGGCCGCCGACTCGGTGAGCTGGCGGCGCTGGGCGGGATCGATGGAGAACACCCCATCGCCCCAGGGGATTCGTGTCAGCCTGAAACCCTCCGATTCCAGTTCCTCCATGAGTCCCTCTTCCGTGGATCGAAGGCTGTTGACCCGGAAGCTGGTGGGCTTTAGCAGGGAGAAGCTCTCCAGACACCCCCCAAACCTGTCCTGGGGAAGTATCTCGGCAAGCCTTTGCACGAATGACTCAGGCAGCTGTTCCATTGCGACCACCCAGTTCAGCCCATATTGTTACCCATATTTCGGTAAGAAATAACGTTCTCACACGGAGTCACGGAGACACGGAGTGGAAGAGATGAATGAGAATGAAATCAGGGGTTTTCTCCGTGTCTCCGTGACTCCGCGTGAGACAATTCTTTCGTTTCGAGTTATGGGTAACAGCATGAGTTCAGCCCTCCCGCAGCAGTTCCCTGATCACCTCGAGGATCCGGCTCGGCGGCGTCCCGTGGGAGATGGATTGCCTCAACCTCCCCTGCCGGTCGATGAGGTAGATATCGGCGGTATGATCTATCGTGTAGCCGGCGGTCAATTTCTGTTCAACCTTTCA
>CAYUBU010000261.1:0-3084 GCA_964443105.1 uncultured Nitrospirota bacterium | reverse complement strand
AGCTCCTGGGTCAGCGGATTGCCATTTGCGGCTTTCACGTCCATGTCGGTGTTGACGGCGGCGACAAAGCAACGGGCATTCTGAATATTCTGCGGGGATACCTGCCCCACCTTCTGGCCCTCTCCACAAGCTCGCCGTTCTGGAACGGGTATGACACGGGGCTCTATTCGTCCCGAATCAAGATTTTCGAGGTGCTCCCGACGGCAGGCCTCCCGCCCCGGCTGAAGAACTGGAAGGAATACGAACAGCTGGTGGACACCCTCATTGCCACCCGAACCATCGAGACCACCCGGGAGATCTGGTGGGAGGCCAGACCCCACCCCACCTTCGGCACCATTGAAGTCCGGGTCTGCGACTGTCCCTCCACGGTGGAAGATATGGTCATCATCACCGCCCTCACCCACGCCCTTGTGGTATGGCTGGCTCGCCTCTATGATGAAGGGCGGCTGCCCCGGATCCCCCTCCGGCAGCTCGTGGAGGAGAACAAATGGAAGGCGGCGCGATACGGTCTCGAAGGCCGCTTCATCGACTACGAGACCGGCGGTACCATGGGGGTGCGGGATGCCTTGTCCAAACTCGTGGAAGATCTTTCGGAAACAGCCGCCGCTCTGGGAAGCCTCCCATACCTGGAGCAAGTGAATCTCATACTGAAGCGCGGCACCAGTGCCCACAGGCAGTTGCAGGTTTACGGGGAACAAGAAACACTCATTCACGTTGTGGACGATCTTATGGAGATGCTGAAGAAATGATAACCAAAGAGGAGGTAAGCGGCAGCGCCGACGCCCTTCAGGATGAACTCATCGAGCTGCGCAGACTACTGCACAAACACCCTGAGCTGAGCAACAAAGAGGTCCAGACATCGGCGCTCATTAAATCCTATCTTGAACCGCTGGGGCTTGAACTGCAGACAGGGCTCGCTGCCACAGGCCTCATGGGCCTTCTCCGGGGGCCGCGGCACGACAGGACCATGGCCCTCAGGGCCGACATGGACGGGCTGCCCGTTCAGGAGGCGAAAAAGACGGCCTACCGATCGGAGGTACCCCAGGTTATGCACGCCTGTGGTCACGATTTTCACATGACCGCTGTCGCCGGCGCCGCGAAAGTTTTGTCCCAATTCCGTGATCGCCTCGGGGGCAGCGTAAAATTTATTTTCCAGCCTTCGGAAGAGAAAGTCTCCGGTGCCAAACGGATGATTGCGGCAGGGGTCCTCAAGAATCCCGATGTCACAGCGATTATTGGACTCCACGTCTTTCCTCTTCTTCCCACGGGCATCATCGGGATCAAGCATGGGGTGATGATGGCGTCATCGGATCACTTTTCCATTCACATCTATGGCAAGAGCGGTCACGCCGCCAAACCCCATCTCGGCGTCGACGCCATTCTGATTGCGGCCCTCGTGGTCAACAGCATTCACCACATTGTCCACACCAGCGTCGACCCCGTCCACCCGGCGGTGATCTCCATCGGGATGATCAACGGCGGTTCCGCGGAAAACGTCATCTGCGACCACGTGGAACTGCGGGGCACCATACGGGCCACGTCCAACGAAATCCGCAAAGAGGTCGTCCAAAAAATTGAAGCGAAAATCCGGGGCATCACGGAAAGCATGAACGGCCGCTACCGGTTCCATCTTGAGAGCGGGTCACCCCCGCTGGACAACCACCGGGAGATTACCCGGCTGGTGCAGGACTGTGCCGCCGAGATACTCGGGCCTGACCGTGTGGAACTGCTTCCTGAGCCCTCCATGGGAGGTGAAGATTTCTCTCAATACATTGAACAGGTGCCGGGCACGTACTTTAGAATCGGAACAGGCAATCCCGCCAAGGATACCTGCCACTATCTCCACAGTAATCTTTTCGATGTGGATGAGGCCGCCCTTGCCGACGCCGTGAAAGTCCTTGCCTGGTCCGTCATATGCTATCTGGACCAGCATGACAAAAAGGAGCACTCCCTTTGAGGAAACCAACCCGGGGGGCCATTGCCGCCGGGCATCCGGCCACGGCGGAGGCCGGCGCCGAAATGCTGCGGCAAGGGGGCAACGCCTTTGACGCAGTGGTTGCCGCGGCTTTTACCTCTTTTTTCTCTGAACTGACGCTCACCTCGGCGGCGGGAGGCGGTTTTCTCACCGGCTACTTTGGTGAAACGGAAGAGTGCATCCTGCTCGATTTCTTCGTCGACATGCCCGGGCGGGGGCACTTGGGGGAAGTGACGCCGGAGGGCTTTTTTCCGGTAGACGTCGATTTCGGCGCAACCCGTCAGGAGTTTCATGTGGGGCCGGCATCGGCGGCCGTTCCCGGCAGCCTCGCGGGACTGCTCGAAACCCATAGTCTATTCGGGACACTCCCGCTGGATGCGGTCACGGCACCGGCCATCCAGTATGCCCGAGAGGGGATACGGGTCAACCGCTATCAGGCTTTCTTCTTTAAAATCCTGAGGCCGATTCTGACCTACTCTGAAGAAGGCCGGCGGATCTTTATGCCGACGGGGAGGCTGCTCAAAGAGGGGGATCGCCTTGTCCTGGAAAACTTTGCCCGGACTCTGGAGGCCTTTACCTCGGAAGGCCCCTCCCTTTTCTACACCGGTGCCGTCGGCGATCGTCTTGTCCAGTGCCTCGAGGACGGGGGCGGCCTCATCACGGAAGAAGATCTTAGAGCCTACCGCGTCGCGAAACGGCCAACCTTGAGTTTCAATTACCGGGGCTACACGATTCTCACCAATCCGCCGCCCTCTTCCGGCGGCGCCCTCATCGCCCTCTGCCTGGAACTGCTCCAGGGCGTCCCCATGCCGTCTGACGCTTTTCAGTCCCAAGAGGCGCTCAACGCACTGGTCGCGGCCATGCAGATTACCAACACCCTGCGGGAGCGGGAATATGACCAGCGCCTTCACGAAACAGGGTTCGCCGCGGAACTTCTCTCACCGGGCCGTTTGTCCCGATACCGCCAATGGCACCAGGCCCTTCTCTCTGGAGAGGAGCCGCCGGCGGCGCGTGACCTGGCGGGTGGCCCATCCAGCACGACCCATATCAGCGCCATAGACGACCAGGGAAACGCCGCTTCGGTCACGGCATCCAACGGAGAGGGATCG
>CAYUBU010000260.1:0-3626 GCA_964443105.1 uncultured Nitrospirota bacterium | reverse complement strand
TGCGGCAAGTGTGCCGAAGTCTGTCCCGTGGAGCGGCCCAATGATTTCAACTACGGCATGGATTCCACCAAGGCCGCCTACCTGCCCCATGAGATGGCCTTTCCTCTCCGTTATGCCATCGATATGAATGTCTGCAAGGGTACCGCCTGCGCCAAGTGTGTGGAAGCCTGTCAGTATGACGCCATCGACCTGGAAATGAAGGCGGAAACGGTGGAGGTGAACGCCGGCGCCGTCGTCATGGCCACGGGCTGGGATCCCTACGATGCCAACAAGATCGACAATCTTGGTTTCGGTAAGGTCGGAAACGTGATCACCAATGTCATGATGGAACGTCTCGCGGCGCCCAACGGTCCCACGGGAGGCGAAATTCAGCGCCCCTCCGACGGCAAGGCGCCCGAATCGGTTGCCTTCGTGCAGTGCGCCGGTTCCCGGGACGAGAATCATCTGGAGCACTGTTCAGCCATTTGCTGTCTCGCCACCTTCAAGCATATCGCCTATCTCCACGAAGCCAACCCCGAGGCCCAGGCCTATATGTTCTACATCGACCTTCGGGCCCAAGGCAAATATGAGCAGTTCGTCCAGGACGTATCGGCCCAGGCGAATACCACCCTCATCAAAGGGAAGGTAGCGGAAATTACCGAAGATCCCGCGAGCGGGCAGGTGACCGTAACGGCGGAGAACGCCTTGACCGGGGTGAAAATTCACCAAACCGTCGATATGGTGGTGCTCGCAACGGGGATGGATCCCGCCGGCAGGCAGAGCCGTCTTCCTGTCGCCATGAACCAGGACGTAAGCGGCTTTATCGCCTCCAAAGGCTCTGGGACCATTTCGACGGGAGTTGCCCGAAAACCGACAGACGTGGCCAGTTGTACTCAGGATGCCACCGCGGCCGCTCTCAAAGCGATCCAAAGCATAGTAAGGAGGTAACTCGATGGATAAGAAGTTCGGGGTTTACATCTGCACCGGTTGCTCAATCGGCGATTCCCTCGACATGGAGGCCCTCAACAAAGTAGCCACCGAGGAGTACAAGGCCCCGGTTTGCAGGAACCACGGGGCGCTGTGCAGCGACGAGGGTGCCCAGATCATCAAGGATGATATCGCAGGCGAGGGGATCAACACGGTCGTTGTCGCGGCCTGCTCGCCCCGGGTCATGTACGACGTCTTTGACTTTGGGCGCGAGGTGATACAGGATCGGGTCAATCTTCGGGAACACGTGGTCTGGTGCCAGCCTCCCAACGACGAGGATACGCAGATGCTGGCAGAGGACTACCTGCGCATGGGGATCGCCAAAGCGCAGAAGATGGAACTCCCCGAACCCCACATCGAAGAGATCGATCGCACGATTCTTGTTATCGGCGGGGGCGTTACAGGTATGAAGGCCGCTCTCGAAGCCTCCTGGACCAACCACAAGGTGTTGCTCGTAGAAAAGACCGATCAGCTCGGCGGATTTGCCCGGACCATGTATAAGCAGTTCCCCAAAGCCGTCCCCTTTGACCAGCTGATGGACCCCGAATATGCGTCCCTGGTTCAGCAGATTGAATCGGACGACAACATCGAAGTGATTCTTTCGGCGACCATGGAACTCATCAAGGGTCAGCCGGGACTCTACACGGCAACCATCAAAACGGCCAGTGGGGAAACCCTGGAGAAGCAGATCGGCACCATTATCCAGACCGCGGGATGGCAACCCTATGACGCGGGCAAGCTGTCCCATCTGGGCTACGGGGTCAGCCCCAACGTGATTACCAATGTTCAGATGGAGGAGACGGCTTTTCGGAATAATGGCGCCATCAAGCGGCCCTCCGACGGCAAAGTGGCAAAGAACGTGGTTTTCATCCAGTGCGCCGGGTCCCGGGATTCGCAGCACCTGCCCTACTGTTCCTCGGTCTGCTGCATGGTCTCCCTGAAACAGGCTGAGTACGTGAGAATGAGCGATCCCGATGCAACGGCGACCATCATCTACAAAGACATGCGAACCCCCGGACAGTACGAACATTACTACAAGAAAGCCCAGGCCGATGACGGCATCTTCCTGACCAAGGGAGAAGTACTCTCCGTCACCAGTGGTTCCGACGGCAACGTGATCGTGGAACTGGAGAATACGCTCCTCGGTGAAAGAATCCAGATTGAGGCTGATCTTCTGGTCCTCGCGACGGGGATGAAGCCGGCGACGGCACTGACGCTTGGTGAGGAAGAGTTAGAAAAAGCGGTGGCCGAAGGGAAAGCAGCGCAGGAAGCCGGCACTTTGGACAAACCTTTCCGGGAAGAGGATGTGGGTAAACCGCCCATTCTCAACCTCAGTTACCGAAAGGGAGGAGAACTGCCCCACCTGAAATACGGGTTCCCCGATTCCCATTATATCTGCTTCCCCTACGAAACCCAGAGAACGGGTATCTATGCCGCCGGAACGGTCCGGGCGCCTCTGGATACGGCGGCGAGTCAGACCGATGCCGCCGGCGCCGTACTCAAGGCGATTCAATGTCTCGAACTCACGTCCCAGGGCAAATCGGTCCATCCCAGGGCCGGGGATCAGACCTTCCCCGACTTTTATCTCGAGCGCTGCACCCAGTGTAAGCGGTGCACCGAGGAGTGTCCCTTCGGAACCCTCGATGAAGACGAGAAGGGGACGCCCAAGCCGAATCCTTACCGCTGCCGGCGCTGCGGCGTCTGCATGGGCGCCTGCCCGGAACGGATCATCTCCTTCAAGGATTACAGTGTCGATCTGGTCGCCTCCATGCTAAAGGCAATTGAGGTGCCTGAGGAAGACGAGGAGAAACCGCGCATCCTTTGTTTCGTGTGCGAGAATGACGCCTACCCGGCGATTGATATGGCTGGACTCAAGCGAATCCAGTACAATCCCGCCGTTCGTTTTATTCCCTTGCGCTGTCTGGGGAGCATGAACCTCGTCTGGATGGCCGACTCCCTCTCCAGCGGTATGGATGGCATTATCTTGATCGGCTGCAAGCACGGCGATGATTACCAGTGTCACTTCATTAAGGGGAGTGAGCTTGCGGAATACAGACTGGGTAAAGTCCAGGAGACGCTGGACCGGCTGCAGCTCGAATCGGACCGGATCCAGATTCACCAGCTCTCAATTGATGAATACCACAAGGTTCCCGAAATCGTTGAAGCCATGGTAGAGACCATCGACGATGTCGGCCCGAACCCGTTCAAAGATTTCTAAGGTTTCGACTATCATTCAGGAGGTGCAAAGAGAATGGCCGATACATATATGGTAAAACCCGACCTGCACTTTATACGGGAGCTGAAAACAGCCGGTGGTGACACCATGAAGCAGTGTTACCAGTGTGCCACCTGCTCTGTGGTCTGCCCCCAGTCTCCCGACGACCGGCCCTTTCCCAGGAAGGAAATGATTTGGGCCGGCTGGGGCTTGAAGGACAAGCTGGTCGCTGATCCCGATGTCTGGCTTTGTCATCACTGCGGTGACTGCACCACCAATTGCCCCCGAGGAGCAAAGCCCGGTGAGGTTCTCGGGGCCATACGGAAACAGGCCATCGAGCATTTTGCCGCGGTTCCGGCTCTCGGCAGGGCGGTGAACAGCAAGGGGGGGATGCTGCAGATTCTGGCCATCCCGGTGGTTATTCTCGCCGTTGCCGCGGTCATCA